>QHNQ01000115.1 GCA_003218135.1 Verrucomicrobiota bacterium | reverse complement strand
CTGAATGACTCAGCTTGCAAAGCGGAACGCGAATGGCAGCGGCTTTGCGACGCTTACCTTCCGATTCGAGTCAAAGGGTCGATTTGGCGATACAGCCGCATTCGAAACCGCGATGATTTGTTCCAAGGCTGGAAGCTTCACGTTTCGGCAACGATCTTGTCTGCATGTGCTGTTTTCCGGTTGATTGCCCCCTACCTGAAGCGACGCAACATTTGGTTCAAAGCGCCGAAGTCGCTCGCGGAGTTACATAAGCTTAACTCTGGGATCTATTACGGATTCAGTCAGGTAGGCAAGTTTATTACTGTTTACCCACAATCGGCAGAAGCCGCAGCCGCCATTGCGGCCAAGCTTCACGCGTTGACCGCCAAATTCGCCGCTCCGGCCGTTCCCTACGACAATGCGCTGCGAAACCGATCGTGCGTTTACTACAGATACGGTAGTTTTTCGTTGCGTCTCAAGACGACTTTTCGCAACAGGCGGGTACTTGCAATTGCGCGGCCGGACGGCAAGCTCATCCCGGATTTACGGGAACCAGGTGCCGCGGTTCCACCCTGGTTGACCGATTGCTTTCAACCGGTCCGCCAGCGCTCTGCGTTTGAGCGCACGACGCCATTAGAAACCGACTACACCGGCTATGAAGCGCTCACTCAGAGAGGACGAGGCGGAGTTTACAAGGCCCGCGATGTTTCGTCTGTGCCGGTGAAACTCTGCGTGATTAAAGAAGGCAGGCGTAATGGAGAAACTGACTGGCTGGGTCACGACGGCTTTTTTCGAATCAAACGCGAAGCGCAAGTTCTGCGATCGACTCGCACCGCCGCTGTGCCACGAGTCATTAGAACGTTCCGGGCAAACGGTTGCTACTATGTGGTAACAGAACGCATCGCCGGAAAATCATTGCAGGACGCGCTCGCCAGCCGTCAGCGAATGTCGACTCGACGGATCCTGGAATATTGCGCGCAGATGGCGCGGATCGTCGCCGACATTCATGCTGCCGGGTGGGCATGGCGTGACTGCAAGCCCGAGAACTTTTTAGTTGGGAAAAATCACAGATTGCGAGCGCTAGATTTCGAAGGCGCCTGTCGGCTAGATGAAACAGATCCTCCGTGGGGAGCCAGTCCTGGCTACATACCACCGAAATTTTCTTCAAATTGTGGCAGCCCGGAAGCCATGGATCTGTATGCCTTGGGGACTTCGATGATGCAGCTCATCGCGAAGAGCGAATCTCCAACCAAGCTCGGTACCGCCTTCAGGCGAGAGATGAAAAAACGACACTTGCCTCTGCGCTTGATTAAAGCCATCCAGAGTCTGCGCAGTCCCTCGCCCGAGAGGCGACCTTCAGCACGTGCAACTCAAGCAATTATATCGTTGGTTGCTGCTTAGGATTAGCTTAGAGAAATCAGAGGATGCCGGCCGTAGAATTCGAAGGGCGTTTGCCGGCTCAATGAAAGATCCGCACTGAATGGGCTACGCCCCGGTTACACGACACCGAGGCAATCACGGAAGTTCCGAAAGTCCCGGAGGCAACAGGATCTCTTGCGACATTTAATCAGGCAAAGTTGATCGCAACGAGCAAATATCCCCGATCGATCCGGCTACCGCATGAGGCGAGGGAACCCACCTTACACTTGTCTAAAACGATCCGACGCCGCGTAGTCCCCTCGCCTAGAGGCCACCCTCCACATGTGCAACTCAACCGGTTACACGGTTGTGAACTTTTTGCGCGGCGCCGACGTAGCCGACCGCGAATACGTTGGACCCCCTTCAGGATACGGAGTCTCAGGCAACCTACCACCACGCGCGTCTTTGCTGGGTGTCAGGTCACTGAGCTTGGTCTTAGCTGACTTCCCCGCTTTGTTTTTGTTTTTGCTTTTCATATTTCTGTTCCTTTCTTTTTTATTTCCTCGGTTGCAATCACCTTAGCTTGTCCATGATCAGGATTCGTGCCAAGCCTTCGAAGTTGACCAAAAACGCAAGAACTGGCGCCATTTGGCGCTAATCGGCAAGCGGTTATCATGGATTCGTTGCCTAAAAAATTTGTGGCTAAGTAGGGACAAGCAGAATGAGCGGTCTACGTCCAGGTCGAGGCTGCTCTGGCCCATTTTTGAGTCCGCTGCGTCAGTTTTGAACACACTTTGGACATTACGCGCGAACCGCCAGTGAGCTCATGCCCCGCCGGCCTTGTGCAAATGCTTCTGAGAAGGAGGGAGTTTACAAAGAAAGCATCCCGGGCGATCGTCAGCTCGATCTCGTTTTGGTCCCAGGCCGGAACGGAGTCATCCCCCGGCTGGATGACACCGGCAATGGTGGAAAAGCGGCAAACCGAAGCTATGGGATCTGTATCCGTTCGGGGCTTTCAATCATACAGCTGATCGGGAGTCCCCAAGGAACTTCGCCAGCCCGCCTTCAGGCGAGAGATTTAAAAATCCGAAACTTACCGCTGCGCTCAACCTGACCAATAGTCCGCGCAGTCTCTCGCCTGAAAGGCGGCTTTCAGCGCCTGCAACTCAAAGAGTTAAGTGTTCGCTGGGCCGCCGACGGGTCTGTTAGATGATTTCTTGGGTTGAAATATGCCGGGCGGGGTCCCACCTGGACCAGCGCCACCAGCGCCGCCACCAGCCGGCGGGCCACCGTATCTTTGTACACCACCACGTGCGTCTTTCTTTGGTGTGAGGTCACTGAGCCTGGTCTTACCTGATTTCGGCACTCTGCTGTTTTTATTTTTACTTTTCATATTGTTTTCTCTTTCTTGTTTGGTTGTTCGGTGTAATCACCTTGGCTTCTGCATTACCACGATTCGTGCCAAGGTCCGAAGCCGAGTAGAATCTGAGAAGACTGCTGCTATTTAATGCTAATCCGCAAGCGCTTATGCAGGCCCGCCACCCTAAATCTGCAACTACTCAGGGCAACCAGAGTCCGTTTCTGAGTTCAGATTGAAGCTGTTCTGGCTCATTTTTGGAGCCCACTGCTTCAGTTTTGCACACCCTCTTCCTGACCGATAGCGGCGCAGAAAGCGAAGATCTCGGCGTGACAATTATCCTTGAGCCAGCGAAGAATGATCGATGTATCGATGCCGCCCGGAGTATGCGAGAACGATTTTGCTGGGCGATGATTTCGCGCGTAGCAGCGAACAAGATTATGCAGAATTCGGTCGTAGCTTGTGTTGCGTTGCCTCGCTTCGCGTTCGAAAAATGCGAGCTCGCCATCCATTTCGCGCGCCGCTGGCGCGCCGAGATCTTATAATTATCTGGTAGCGAAGCATCGAAAATCTGAGAAGGGTAGCGCCACATTATGAAAACAATCACGTTTCAGACGGTTACTCTTTACGTCGCAATTCTCGGATTTGCCGGGACACTTGCCGCGCAAAACGATTTGAACCTGCCTGATGTAAGCCAGGCTGCCGAAGTGAAACAACGAGTCGCGCTGACGGACATCACGATCAAATATCATCGCCCGTTGGTGAATGGACGGAAAATTTGGGGCGGGCTAGTTCCGTACGGGAAGGTCTGGCGGGCGGGCGCGAATGAAAACACGACGATTGATTTCAGTGATGCGGTCTCGGTGGAGGGGAAGCCGTTGCCCAAAGGGACCTATGGGCTACACATGATCCCGAACCAAGATTCGTGGACGATTATTTTTTCAAAGACTAACACGGCATGGGGGAGCTACAGCTACGACCAGAAGGAGGATGCTTTGCGTGTGGATGTGAAACCGCGGCCGCTCGCTGAGAACAAAGAGGCGCTTGAATTCGATTTTGAAGATTTGAAGCCGATTTCGACGGCGGTCACGTTGAAGTGGGAGAAGTTGGGTGTTCCTTTCACCGTGTCCATCAACGACGCGGACCAGACGCTGGAAAACATCCGGGCGCAATTGAAGGGACGCGGCCAGTTTACCTGGCAAGCTTTGGACGAAGGAGCGCAATTTTGTTTGACCAGAAAGGTCAATCTCGATGAAGCGTTGCGCTGGGCCGATGCGTCAATTCAGAATGAGGAAAGGTTCGAAAATCTCAGCACCAAAGCGGATATCCTCAAAGCTCTGAACCGCCCGGATGAGGCGAAAACTGCCTGGAACCACGCCCTCGAGATTGCCAAGGCGCCGCAACTTTATACGTATGGGCGGCAGCTGCAGAATCAGAAGCGGGGCGCTGAAGCGATGGAGATCTTCAAGGAAGTCGCCAAACGGTTTCCGCAGGGAGTTTATGGTAACCTGGCTCAGGCTCGCATTAAATCTGCAGCAGGCGATTTTGCCGGCGCGTCAAATGATGCGAAGCAGGCACAAGCTGCCGCTCCTACAGATGCGCAGAAGCAGAGCATCCAGGCGCTGATCAACCGACTCGACTCGAAACAGGATATCAACAAGTAGCGCAGCTATCGTCGGACGTGGGACGATGGCCTCGATGGGACGTTCACAACCGGGAAGTCCGACGTTGCACCTGACGCACCGCAGCATCTTGAGATGGTGGCGGGCCGGCGTCGTGGTTGCAACGCTCGCCGTCGTGTGCTCGGCCAAATCTGCCGATGCGCCGCCGTTGTTGTCTCCAGATCAGATGGATGGTGGTGAGATTCAACTCGCACTGGAAAAGCTCAACGTCCTTGGTCGGGTTCTATACATTGCCGCTCACCCCGATGACGAAAACACAAATCTCATGGCGTTGTGGGCGAATGGCTCGCTTTACGACAGCGGTTATCTCTCGGTTACACGTGGGGACGGCGGCCAAAATTTGCTCGGACCCGAACTAGGCGAGCGCCTTGGCGTTATTCGGACAGAGGAATTGCTCGATGCGCGACGCATCGACCACGGGAAGCAATTCTTCACACGGGCGATCGATTTCGGATTTTCGAAGACGGCTGACGAAACGCTGCGCATCTGGGATCGTGACAAAATTCTTGCTGACATCGTGTGGGTCATCCGGAATTTTCGACCGGATGTGCTGGTAACGCGGTTCAGTCCCGAGGATCAACTCACGCATGGCCATCACACGGCGTCAGCAATTCTGGCACAGGAAGCATTCGTGGCAGCGGGCGACCCAAATCGTTTTCCAGAGCAACTGGCGTTCGTGAAACCGTGGCGGCCGACGCGGCTGGTCTGGAACACGTCTCCATTTTTCTTTAAGAATCGCAACCTTCCTTTCGATCCAACCGGTCTGACTGTTTTGGAAGCGGGCGGTTACAATCCACTCCTCGGCAAAGCGTACACGGAAATCGCGGCGGCCAGTCTGAGCATGCACAAGAGCCAGGGAGTGGGCAGTCCGCCGCGACGCGGAGCGCGAAAAGAGTATTTCAAATTGCTGCAAGGTCAGCCGATGACCAGCTCGATTTTCGAAGGTGTCGATACTAGCTGGTCGCGCGTTCCCAATTCGGAACCGATCGCCACTGAAATCCGACAGATCATCTCGAAATTCAATCCCGCCGATCCGGCTGCATCGGTACCTGATTTATTGAAGCTGCGGCAGGCAATGAGTGGAATTAAGGACGAGTCCTGGATTCCGGAAAAAAAAGCAGACTTGGAAAAGATCATCGCCGCGTGCCTCAGCTTGCATGTCGAAGCGTCAACAGCGACTGAAACGTTCACGCCGGGGCAAACTGCGGCGATAAAACTCGACGCAATCAACCGCTCGAACGTTCCAATTACACTGCAGGAAGTACGATTTCCCAACACTGGCGAGTCGATCAAAATCGATGCCGCGCTTCCGTCGAATGAACTCGTCACGAAAGATCTGTCGTCCAGGATCCCGAACGATACTCCGTATTCGGAACCGTACTGGCTTCGCAAACCGGGTACACTCGGCGCGTTCGCTGTGGATGATCAGAAGTTGATCGGTCTGCCCGAGAATTCCCCTGCTCTTCCTGTCGAAATCGTTCTTCAGATGAATGGACAGGGGCTGCGTTATTTGCTCGCCGCGAAATATCGCAGCGTCGACCCCGTGGCGGGCGAAGTACAACGTCCGATAGTCATTTCGCCTCCGGTGTTCGTCAACGTTGCCGAGAGCGTGTTCGTATTCGCAACGAACGACCCAAAACCTGTTTCAGTCCGCGTCACCGCGGCGACTGGTGCTGTCAGAGGAGAACTTAAACTCGTTGTGCCGCAGGAATGGGAAGTCTCTCCGGCGTCTATTCCAATAGACTTGAAGGCAGCGGATGCCGAGACAGCAGCCACGTTTAGTGTCAAACCACCGAATCAAAATAGCCAAGGGACGTTGCGAGCAATCGCTTCGACTGAAGGGCGCGACCATTCGCTTGAGCGCGTGCGCATTTCGTATCCGCACATTGGCGTCCAGACATTGATGCCGCCGGCGGAAGCTAAACTTGTTCGGGTCGACATTCGCAAGAAAGGCGATCGCATCGGTTACGTTCCCGGCGCCGGCGATGATGTTCCGGAAAGCCTGAGGCAAATCGGGTATTCAGTAAAGACGTTGAGCGAACCCGAGATCACAGCGAAGAACCTGGCGCAGTTCTCAGCCGTCGTGCTGGGCATACGCGCCTACAACACGCAGGATCGAATTTCCAACTGGTTGCCGGAATTATTTGCCTATGTGAAGGAGGGCGGCGTCGCGATCGCGCAATACAACACACTCGCCGATCTTAAGAGCAATCAGCTGGGACCATATCCATTGGAAATTTCACGCGACCGCGTCACCGACGAAAATGCCGAGGTGCGGATTCTGGCGCCGAATCATCCACTCATGCTCACCCCAAACAGAATTACGTCGAAGGATTTTGAGCGATGGGTGCAGGAACGCGGACTTTATTTTCCCAACAAGTGGGATCCTGCCTGGACACCGATCCTCTCGTGCAACGATCCAAACGAAAAGCCACTCGATGGTGGCCTGCTGGTTGCGAAGTCAGGCAAAGGTTTCTTTATCTACACCAGTTATTCCTGGTTTCGGCAGTTGCCGGCCGGCGTTCCAGGGGCTTATCGGTTATTCGCGAACATGTTGTCACTCGGAAAATGAAAACAGGCGATGACAAATCAGATTCGCAGTCCTGGCCCAAAGCGTACAGCCTTGCGCTTTCCCTTTTTGCAGTTGAGGTAGTGCTCCTCTACCTCTTCACTCTCCGGTTCTCGTGAACCGGCTCGATTATCTTGTTCTCGTCGCCACGATTTTGGCTATCCCGCTTTACGGCCTCTGGCGAACACGTGGCACCGCTTCGTTGGGCCAATATCTCAAGGGCGATGCGAGTATTCGCTGGGCCACCATCGGACTTTCTGTGCTCGCAACACAGGCAGGGCCGATCACGTTTCTCTCAATGCCCGGGCAGGCGTATGAGAGCGGCATAGGCTTTATTCAGAATTATTTTGGGCAGCCGCTTGCGTTGATTGTTGTGTGCGCAGTCTTCGTTCCCATCTATCAGCGGCTGAAAGTTTACACAGCCTACCAGTACCTGGGCAAACGATTCGATCGAAAGACGCAGCTACTCGGGGCGTTCCTATTTCTCGTGCAACGAGGCATTGCCGCTGGAATCACAATCTACGCGCCTGCCATTGTTCTCTCGGCCTTGCTCGGGTGGCGCTTGAACCTGACCATCTGGCTCGCGGGCGGGTTGGTAATCATCTACACGGTTATCGGCGGGACCAAGATTGTAAGCATCACCCAACGCTACCAGATGATTGTAATTTTGGTCGGCATGGCGATTGCGTTTGCAGTCGCGGTTTACCGGCTCTCGCCCAATTTATCGTTTGAAAGCACGCTATCGGTCGCGGGCAAAATGGGCAAACTGGAGGCGGTCAGTTTCTCGATCGATCCGCACAAGCGTTATACTTTCTGGTCAGGCCTGATTGGCGGCTTTTTTCT
>QHNQ01000114.1 GCA_003218135.1 Verrucomicrobiota bacterium | reverse complement strand
GGATCGAGATTGTTCATCAGCATCCGCATTGCGGCTTCCTGGTGCCATCCTTTGCAGCTGCGCTCGCTGCCGTGTGGCGCATGGATGATTCGTTTCCCGCTCACGACTTTTCGCCTTCGTTATCAAAATCGCCCTGGCGAATCGCTTCGGCAACACGCGCGATATCGCCCGCGAGCGAGCGATCCTGCGTGAGCGGCAGCGAGATTTTCCGTACCATGGCGAATGCGCGCTCGACGCCAACGCCCGCTTTCAACGGTCTCCGATGTTCCAAACCTTCAGCAGCAGTGAGCAGTTCGATCGCGAGCAAATTTTCGGCAAGTTCGACAACCGAACGCAGCTTCAGCGCGCTCGTCATTCCCATGGAAACGTGATCTTCCTTTCCACCTGATGTGGTGATGTTGTCAGCGCTCGCCGGGTGTGCGAGCACGCGCGCTTCGTTGACTAATGAAGCACCGGCCACCTGCGCGATCATAAAGCCTGACTCCAAACCCGGACGTCGCGCGAGAAACGCAGGGAGGCCTTCGTTTTTATCCGGATTAACCAAACGGTCAGTGCGGCGTTCGCTCATATTCA
>QHNQ01000113.1 GCA_003218135.1 Verrucomicrobiota bacterium | reverse complement strand
AACGCAAGCTGTATGCATCCTGGACGCGCGGGTCGTCGGTGAGATGCGACTGGCGAATTTCGCTACCGTCCATTAGCGACAAAAGATGCTCAGCGACCACTTTCTGGCCCGGGTGCGGACGTGCATTTTGTAACCGCAGATCGAAAGCGGCTGGCGTGCCTTTCAGCGCCTCGAGAGCCATCGCCCCGGCGACGTCAGCGACACGCGCGAGACGTTGCGCGCGCAGAAGAGCGAGGCCACCGACGGCATGCATGGCTTGGGTACCGTTGAGTAGTGCCAGGCCCTCTTTGGCTTCGAGTTCCAGTGGTGTTAATCGCGCGCGCCGCAGTGCCTCGGCGCTCGACATCCGCCGCCCCTCAAACAACGCCTCGCCTTCGCCCACAAGAGTCAAGGCAAGATGCGAAAGCGGCGCGAGATCGCCGCTGGCGCCGACGGAGCCTTTTTCCGGAACGACAGGATAGATCCGCCGGTTGAGCATTTCACAAAGCAACTGGATGACCTCGCAACGCACTCCGCTCAAGCCGAGCGCGAGGACGTTCGCGCGTAGCAACATCATCGCGCGCACCTCCGGCTCCGACAGCGGATTTCCAATTCCACACGCGTGGCTACGCACAAGGTTCAACTGAAGCTGGCGCAATTCGTGGCGCTGAATCCGAACCTCAGCGAGCTTACCAAATCCGGTGTTGACTCCGTAAACCACTGCGTCCCGCTCGATGATTTGTTCGATCAGTTTGCGCGATGCAAGGATGCGCGGACGCGCGCGATCACTAATGTGAACGGCCTCGCCTCCGCTGGCGACCGCTGCAAGTTGAACAAGAGAAATCTGCTCGCCATTCAACTCCATTGACGCAGTCTAGTCAGAATCGTTGAAGCGTTAAAGCCCGTTCGACTGTGCGCGCGGCAGGCTAGTGGAGCGCTCAAATCACACAAGCGAAAAGGCCAGGTCAAACCATGACCTGGCCTTTTGGGCGAAGCCGCCCACAACAAATTGCCATAAGCCGGAGCTATTTGCCGGTTTTCCCCATAGGTGGAGTGACAACCTCCTTGTGCTGCGCACAAGCCCCAAGTCCCAAAGCGGTGACCATAACGGCCACGATCATGATCGTTTTCAATAGTTTCAATCTATCTCGCCTCCTTTCGCCGCAAGTTGCTCCGGTCTGTTTAGGCAGGGAACAACGGGGAAGCAATGCTTTTTCTCAATTTTTTTGGATGTATCACAAACGGGCCGCCGGATTTATTTCGAGTATCCGGTCGTTCCCGCGCTTGTGGTCACGGTCTCCTTCCTTTGAGAGCAAGCCCCAAAGCTCAAAGCAGTGGCCAAAACGGCCACAATTATGATCGCTTTTAAAAATTTCAATGTTTCTCGCCTCCTTTCGCCGCAAGCTGCAGTTACCCGTTTAAGATTACACGGGAAGCAACGTTCCTGTCATCAAATTTGGATGTATCATCCAGGCCATTCGACCTGAAAATCCCAACCTTCCAAACTCCAAGTGCCAAAGTAGTTCCCAGCTTCAACCTGCAAATTGCGGTCGCGCTTTTCGGAGTTTGATGCTCGATGCTTCTGTGCAGGGTGGATGTTGGCGTTTGGAGCTTCAAAATCATTCGATCACAACTGGTGCGCCTTCTTCGACCAGGTCGAAAAGTTCGATCACGTCTGCATTCCGCATCCTCACGCAACCGCAACTGGCGGGCGTGCCGATCTTGTCCTCGTGTTTCGTCCCATGAATGTAGATGAAGCGCCCGCCTGTATTGGCATTCTGTTCATCCAATCCGGCGAGCCATAAAATACGCGACATCACCAGGTCATCGGTTGGAGGGAGTGGGTCTCCCGTCTTGAGGGCGACGCGGCTCTGGAAAATCGTTCCACTCGGCATTTCGTCGCCAATCTTCTTCGCTACGCAAAACCGACCCGTTGGCGTTTTCATGCTCCCCTCCTCCGTGCCAACACCAAATCGCGACGTGGACACAGGATAACTGCGGATCGGTGTCTCATTCTCTTTTAACGTGAGTCGCTGATCCCGAATTGATACATGGATGCTTTTCATTTCAGTTTTCCGCATGCAACGCTTGCGGCGAAGCGCACCGCCGGGCTTGCCAAGGCTCTTTTGCACAACGTGACCCTAAGGTTACAATCGACATGCGCATGAGAGATTATCACATCGCCGTCGTAGGCGCGACCCGCCTTCGCACGGCTACGGCGTGGCGAGAGGGCCCGAACAACATTCAGGGACTTAGCAAAATACCGTGAAGAGCTATCACATCGCGATTGTTGGCGCGACTGGAGCTGCCGGTACTGAGCTGTTGCGCGTCCTCGAACGGCGAAATTTTCCTGTGGCAAATTTGCGGGCGCTCGCGTCGGCGCGCTCGGCTGGGAAATCGGTTCGGTTTCGTGGTGAATCGGTTCCCGTAGAGAAACTCGCAGACCGGTCGTTCGACAAAATCGACATCGCTTTCTTTTGCACGGACGGCGATGTTTCCAAAGAATATGTTCCTATCGCATGCCAGGCGGACGCGATTGCGATCGATAAATCCTCGGCATTCCGAATGGAGCCTCACGTGCCGCTGGTGATTCCAGAGATCAACGCGGACGATGTGCGCCGCCATCGCGGGCTAATCGCGAATCCCAATTGTACGACCACCGTCATGCTGATGGCGCTTTATCCGTTGCACAGGATATTTCATGTTCGGCGCGTTTTCGCGGCAAGTTATCAAGCCGTTTCTGGCAGCGGAACGCGAGGCGTTGAAGCGTTAACCCGGCAGATAAAAGACGCGGCAGCCGATCCAGAATCGTTCGAGCAATCGGGGTCATCCCCCTTCGCCCCGCGCCTCAGAGGCGGGGCTGCAGAGGACAAGCCGCAGTCGGCTACAGTTTTTCCTCACCCGATCGCGTTTAATTTGCTGCCGCACGTCGATTCATTTCTCGACAGCGGTTACACGAAAGAAGAAGTCAAAATGCAAGACGAAGCGCGCAAGATCATGCATTCGCCGGCGCTCCGCGTCTCGGCAACGTGCGTGCGCGTGCCAGTCTACCGCGCGCATTCAGTGGCGGTCAGCGCCGAGTTTCAACGACCGCTATCTGTCGAACAAGCGCGCGAAATTTTATCGAAGGCGCCGGGACTGGAATTAGTGGACGAACCGCACAGCAATCGTTATCCGACGCCGCTTAGCGTGGCTGGAAAAGACAATTGTCAGGTGGGCCGGGTACGGCTGGACTGTGCTTTTGAAAACGGTCTCTCGTTTTGGGTGTCAGGCGATCAACTACTCAAAGGCGCAGCATTAAACGCCGTGCAGATCGCCGAATTATTGTAGGGCGATTGTGTCAAGCGCCTTAACCGAAACGCTGTCGGCCTTTGGCACAAACACCGCTACACCGATTCAAAAAAACAAGCGGCTCCGGAATTCCCTCCGGAGCCGCTGCGGCAAATACGACGGAATTATTGTGGCCCCGGCTGCGGAGTCCCTTTTTCGGGTTTTTTCTGTCCGTGCTCTGGTGGTTTCGGGCCGCGCTCGCCTGCAGGGGGCTGCCCTCCACCCCTCGGCGGCGGTCCGCCGGGCTGCGTGTACGCTCCTTGTCCCGTTCCTCTCGCGTCGCGCGTTTCGCCAGGAGCCCCCCCTTTAGGCGGCGCACTGCCGGGTTGATTTAATGCCGGCGGCGGCGGTCGGTGCTCAGGAGCACGCTGCTCGTATCCACTCCCCCCCGTTGGCGGAGGAGTGCCGAATCTCTCGCTCGCAGGTCCTCTGCCACGACCTTGTCTCGGAACATTCTCTTGACCACCAGCTGAACCCGGAATTGGACTCTCGCCCAGCTTGCGCATTGGCGGCCGACCATGTTCTGGCGCTGGAGGCGAAGGCTGGAAATTCGGTGGCGCTCCTGCTGCGCCCGGTTTGCCTTGTCGTTCACGGCCTTCAAATGGCGCAGGCGAGATGCCTTCCGGACCACCCCCAGGCGTCATGCCGGGTCGTCCTCTTGCGCCCGGACGGCCGGGTTTGCCTCGTTCAAATGGTGCAGGCGAGCCCCCTGTGAGCGGACCCGCAGGCGTGAATCCGGGCTGTTGACCGGCTCGGCCTTTGCCCTTGCCGCGCTCAACCGGCGGCGCAGGCGAGGTGCCTTCCGATGGACCCGCAGGCGTCATGCCGGGCGGCATTCGGCCAACAGCTCGACCGGGTTTGCCTCTCTCAGATGGTGAGAGCCCCGTCGGAGGCCCGCCCGGAGCTGGGCCCCCGCCAACAGTTGGCCGCTCAGGCCCATGACTTGGCGGTGGAACATTCTTGGGATTCTCCGTTTTAATTTTCTGTTCGAGTTCAGTTTTGTTCTGAACACCGGCCCAGCCGCGTTCAAACTTTGGCTGTGCGACTTTCGCTTTCACAGCTTGCGGCTTAACCGTAGGAGGCGCTGCGGCGAATTTAGGCGGCGCTGCCACCAGCAGTTTGTTGCCTTGCACTTTGGTAAGCCCTCCGGATCTAGCCGCTGCAGATAAATCGGTTGCTGCCCCGCGCTCTATCGTCAGCCGCTGAATTGGCCGGCTCGAGTAAGAGCTAACAACGTTGTAATCCGGGCCGTAATTATAGACCACATTGTTCTGAACGTAGATATTGGTGACGTTCACTGTGTTGGTGATGTAGGTGATGTTCTGCGTTGCCGGAAAGATCCGATCCCGCAACACCGGTTCGCCGATGAAGCGAACATCACAAAAGTTGTAATATTGCGGACCGATGTCGTACTCGATATCGACTCTGGCGCCAATCGGCCGTCCTTCATAAACGACGCCCGGACCCCGCGGTGGCAGAGGCGCCCACCCGATGTAATCGCCACCTGTTCGCCACGAAACCCAGGCTGGTCCCCAATCCAGATCAGTTCCTGGGAACCAGACCCAGCCGTAATCCCCGAGGTTCGCCCAGCGACCATAGTGATAGGTGGCCCAGCCGAAGTCTTCGTACGAAATCCACGTCCAACCGTAATCGGTGTAAGCCCAGTAGCCATCGCTGTAGGGCCGCCAGTTGGGATCGCTCACTGCTGCGTCTGGCTGCCAACCATATCCATAGCCTTCGACATCGATCCAGTTTCCACCGGAAAGATTGTCATAGACGAAATCAATCGTTACGTCGGCTCCGCGCGCTTGCGGAAGAGCAGACACAACAAAAGCCAGCATGCTTAATGCAAAGAGAAGTTTTTTCATAATCGTAAGAAATGTTATGAGACGTTCGACTTCGTTGCCTCGCCATTTATTCAAGTTCTGATTCGAAAACTGCATCCGCATCGCGCGTGTTTCATACCGGGCCTCGCCGCACGCTGTTGGTTCAACGAACGGACTGTCTTCATATGGTAGCGTTGCGTACTGGCGCGACATTCGAAAATAACCCAGCGTTTTTAACGCTGGCTAACCCAGATCGCGAAAATAGCCCAGCGTTTCAACGCTGGGTTTTCGATGATATAAAAGCCTCGAGTCCCGACAGGGACGACAGAATCACTCGGCTATGCATTCGTTCACCAGTTGCCTCGTCCATTGTGTTTGGAGCACGAAGAATCGCGAACCTTGGCTAACGCTGGATTTGCGTGAAAGGCTCTGGCCATATCTCGGCGGCATTGCGAAACAAAATCAAATAAGGACGCTCGCCATTGGCGGGGCCAGCGACCACGTCCATGTTCTCCTCTCTTTGCCAGCCACATTATCCGTCGCTAGAGCGATCCAGCTACTCAAAGGAAATTCATCGAAATGGATTCGAGAAACCTTTCCGAAGATGCGTCCCTTCGCTTGGCAGGAGGGCTACGGTGCATTTAGCGTTGGCCTTTCAGGCGTGGACGCCACCATGGCTTACATTCGAAATCAGGCGGACCATCATCGAACGCGGTCCTTTCGCGATGAGTTTGTAGCGATGCTTAAGAAGCACGGTTTTGCGTACGAGGAGTCGATGCTCGCTTGATGCGTTCTGTCGTCCCTGCCGGGACTCAATGTATTGTGATCTGTTACCCAGCGTTGAAACGCTGGGCTATAGTCACGGCAATTCTTAATAACGCCCATTGATCACAATTCGTGTCCGTTTCGTGCCTACTAACTTAAGCAAAAGGCTTTTCGCCCTATCAGAAATTCAACCGAAGATGCGCGATTATGCTGTGCGGTCGAAGGTAAATGCACACCGTGAGGAACCAGCTTGACTGTGACTTGCGAACCTTAGACAAGCGGAGTGTGGGAAAAAACATTGATCCAGAAGAGGGAGCAACGTATAGCTCGGGAGTGGCACAGCAAAATCCACCGCACGCGCCATGGCAAAGGACAAAAGTACAATGTATTGTGAGGAACAAAATAATGATACGCATATTTCTAATTGGAATGCTGTGCGGTGTGATGATCACGGCCGCGTTCACGTACGTGTTCGCAATTCCGGCTAACAGTGATCACTGGCGATGGGAGATTTGGAACCGCGGTGGCGCAGCCTGGACCTTCAACATGAAAACCGGCCAACATAGCTGGAAGTGGTTGGTTGAACCGCTCCGCGATAATCCTCCTGCAAAGCGAGCTATTGTGGCGCCCTCACAAACGAAAGTTCGTACCGAGCAGCTGTAGAGCTAGTTGCAGAATCAGGTAGGGGCGGTTCACTGAACCGCTTGGGCGATTGAGGTCAATCGCCCCTACCAGTGAAACAAAAACGCACTGCTCACATAACTGACTGGTCGCAGACGCGACATGCTCCCTCAGCGCATTGGCGCTAACCCGACGGACGATTTCGGCTGGAGCACTTGACTGTCATTGACGCTTCACGATTCTTGACGGCGGACTATTCATGGCGCGTCTTCGAAACTTCGGCCAGGCAACGCTAGCTCTCCGTTATTCTGATTGGATCGCTGCCGCCCTGGTAACGTTGGTCGCGACCTATTTGCATGTGCTTTTTTTGCTAAATGCCGGAGGGCTGTGGCGGGACGAAGTCGACCTTGTGCATTTATCCCTGCTGCCGTCGTTGTCAGACGTGTGGCAAAACCTGCCACATGATTCCTGCCCGATTCTAATGCACCTCGCTGTGCGCGCATGGTCGGCTGCGGCCAGCCTCGGAAATACGGACCCTTTTTTGCGTGTCTTAGGTTTGTACGTCGGGTTGTTTTTGCTGCTGGCGTTTTGGCTTGCCAGTTGGACGATGCGTAAAGGCGCGCCGCTGCTGGCGGTTACACTCGCCGGCTTGAATGTGACGATCATCCGCGCAGTAGATTCGCTTCGCGGTTACGGTCTAGGCTCAGCCCTGGCGGTGCTCACGCTGGCAGTTATCTGGCGTCTAACCCGCCGTCCGAGCCTTCCAGCTTTTTCGTGCGCAGTGGCGGTAGCAGTCTTAAGCGTTCACTCCCTTTACCAAAATGCCTTCTTGCTATTCGCCGCGTGCTGCGGCGGATTTATGCTATGCATTTTGGAACGGCGGTGGCGGGATACGCTTCCAATTTTTGGTGTAGGAGCCGCTGCAGCGATCTCGTTGCTGCCTTACATTCCGTTGATTGTTCACGCCCAAGATTGGTACGTCCTTTACAAGGTTGGTTTTCGTTTTTCGACCGGATGGAACCAGCTCTCTGAGGCGACCGGCTCCCCGCTGACGGGTTTCACGTGGGTTTGGGTTGCACTATGGATAGGCGCACTCGCAGCGGCAATTTTTGTGCTTTTTTGGCGCCGGGAGCGTCTTCCAGACTGCGCGCGAAATCTGATTCTATTTGCGGGCACCAGCCTCGTTTTTGGAGCGGCGGGTTACGCTGTCTTTCTAAAGCTAGCGGAGCTGCCTACGCACTACTGGCATTACGTGCCGCTAATGGCTTTTTCGGCAGTCTGCCTCGACGCCATGTTTTTCGCAGTGTGGCGTTGGGCGCGACCTGCCGCGATGATCCTGGCAGTGGTAACCGTTTCTACGGCCTTTCTGTTCGAGCTGCCCGCGGTGAAATGCCGCCAGACAAACGTGGATCTCATCGCGGCCACTCTCTCCAGCGAAGTGGCTCCAAATGACTATGTGATCGTCCATCCATTCTATTGTGGCGTGACGTTTAAGCGCTATTACAAAGGCGCCGCGCCGTGGACAACACTTCCGCCAGTGGAAGACTACACACTGCAGCGTTGGGACCTGCTTAAGGCAAAGATGCAAACAAAGGATCCCATCGCGCCCGTAATCGAGCGGATTACTGCGACGCTTCAATCGGGGAATCGTGTCTGGCTGGTAGGGAACATCCCATTCGACCAAAGGCCGCTCCAGGAAATTCTCCCGGCGCCGAATGATCCTTCGGGCGGGTCCGAGGGGCGTTATTCGTTCTACTGGGGTGTCCAGGTCACTCAATTCCTTTCAGCTCATTGCCGACAGCGGGCAGTAGTGATGGCTCCTTCCACGATGACTGCGTTCGATTATTCCGGGCCGCTTTACGGCGCCGAGCAGCTTCTCAACAATTGCGTCAATCAATTTGAGAACCTGCCGGTTTTCATGATGTCCGAATGGAAGCCGTAAGGCGACGAACCCTGGCGGGGCAGCCAATAGAACTCCGCCCTCGATTGAAATCAATACGCAAGATAATTTAGCTCTGGCCAAAAATTTCGAAAGTGACCTCGCTCATTATCGAGCAAAGGCACCCGTTCACATCGCTCTTCAATCAGATAACTAGTTCGCTCCTGAAATCAGGATCGGTCCGAGTATCGATCTCCATTTTGCTAGTCGCGCCGCGCGCGAAAAAGTCTCGCAAGATCGCAGCGCATCCTTTCGCTCCGTTACCTTTGCGGGTTTAACTGCGCCTGCGCCTGGCGCAGGCCGTCGGCCGCAGCTTTCGACTTCGGGTCGAGATGCAGCGCTGCCTCAAATTCCGGAATGCTTTCCTGGGCTTTACCGGATGCAAGGAGGACCGCTCCCAGGTTGGCATGGGCGGGGGCGTGGTTGGGATTTAATCGCAGCGCTTCGTGAAATTGATCAATAGCCTCCGGAATTCTGCCCAGTCGCACCAGCGCCGCTCCAAGATCGTTCCGAATCTCCGCGTCATCGGGTGCTAACTTTACCGCGCGGCGCATTTCATCGAGCGCGGCTTCGTTGCGGTTCTGCATCGCCAACGACATGCCCAGCAGGTCGTGCGCTTTAGCCGCGTCCGGTTGCAAACGGATTGCCGCCTGGGCGTATTGGATGGCTTCTGGCACCCGGCCCTGGTAAAAACGGCAAACGCCCATGTACAACAGCGACATGGGGTCATCGGGTGTGAGCTGGAGGGC
>QHNQ01000023.1 GCA_003218135.1 Verrucomicrobiota bacterium | reverse complement strand
GACCATGGGACCGCTTCGTTCCAGCAAAAAGCGTCCGCAAGCTAATCGCGCCCATCATTGTGTCAAAGAAATTTCTTTTGTGGCGTCGGCGCAAAGATTGCGTGCAGCAGAGTGCGTTGTCCTAAGTGCTGCGAAATGCGAGAACAAAAGGCAACTCCATTGAGGACAGCGGACACTACAGCATACGCGTTTCAGCGGATGATATTGCTTGTCTCTTCAGCCTTCCCACGTGTGAGGAACCGCACGATCACCGCGATGATGATGAGCGCTACGATACCAATCCCGACATACAGCGGATTGATCAAACTGATTAGACTTGGTTTTTCAGGTGTCGGCGTCGGCGATGGCGAAGCAGCGGCTGGAGGCGATGCATTTCTCTTGGCCAGCATCGACTGCGCATATTGCAAGCGCTGAAACGTATCATTGTCCTGCGGGTTTATTTTTAGCGCGGCCTCGTAATCGGGAATGGCCTTTTCGTACTGCAACGCAAGACTGTAGGTGTAGCCACGCTTCGTCAACGCTTCCACATCGTTCGGATTTTTGCTCAAAAGAAAATTGTAGTCGGCGATGGCCGCGTCGTAGTTTTTCAAGCCTCGATAGGCTAACGCGCGGCGATCATAATTCTGCAGATCGTCGGGTTTTTTTTGGATCACGGCGGTGAAATCGGCGACCGCCTTATCCCATTGGCTAAGCCCGAGCTCGGCGAAGCCACGGAACTTGTTTGCGTTGATGTCGTCCGGCTTCAGCTCCAGCGCTTTGTTCAGATCAGTCACGGCCGCGTCGTATTGTTTAAGTTCGATCTCGGTCGCAGCGCGTTCCAGGTAGGCGGACGCATCTTTGGGGGCGAGTTCAACGTATTTTGAAAAATCCGCCAACGCTGACTGATATCTGGTGGAGGCCCCTTCCTGATCGCCTGCCGCTATGGCAGTGCGCGCTCCCTGGCGATACGCCGTGCCGCGGTTTGCGTAGCCACGAGCATCATTGGGGTTCGCTTCAATCGCCTTGGTAAATTCGGCGACCGCGGCATCGAAATGCTTTTGTTGGGCGAGCTCGATCCCGCGCTGCATGTGGTTCCCGCCGCCGCCCCCCGCCGGCTTCTTCGCAAACGCAATCTGAGCTCCTGCAATCCACAAAAATGACACCGTTATGATGGTGATTATTTGCTTATTCAACATGTTCATTTCTCCTTCCGGCCTACTTTTTGAGCGATTTATTGCTCGTAGGCGAGCAAATTAAATACCCCGAAACTGCAAACCGATGAAGCCACAAAGAGTCCCGACGAAAACCGCAGCCCTGCGCCGAGACGCCAACCTCTCCAAAGGGTACGCGGCAGTCTTCGCGACGGTCTTCATCTGGTCGCTGCCGTCGCTTTTTATGTATTACTTGAATCGCTTTTACGATCCGTGGGCGCAGAATTTTTATCGATATTCAGTTGCCTGCATCGCGATCGTGCCGTTCGTGCTTTGGCAAATCCGCCGCGGCGGGCCGCGAATCGATATGCACGCGATCGCGCTTTGCCTTGTGCCATGCGTGCCGAATGTGATCCATCAAATCACTCAGGTGATGGCACTTTTCTATATCGGCCCAGGCGTTTACACGATTTTCACTCGGGCTTCAGTCATATTCACCGCGCTTTTGGCGCTGGCATTTTTTCCTGAGGAACGCTTCGTGATCCGGCAATGGCAATTTCAACTTGGCACACTGCTCGGGTTAATCGGCGCGTTCGGCGTGATCTGGTTCCAGGCCAACCCGCAACCCCGAACGCCTTCGGGGCATATCGCACTGCCCGGACTATTCATTGCTTTTACTGCAACATTTTGCTGGGCGCTTTACGGCGTTCTGATCAAACGCCCATCAGCTCAACTAGGCTCGATCCGCAGCTTCGGCATCGTCAGCTTTATTAGCTCGGCGTTGCTTTTGCCCCTCACGCTCGCGTTTGGCAAAATCGGCACGCCCATCCACGCGGGCGTGCAGGCGAACTTCATTCTTATCATTTCCGCTGTGACCTGTATCACGCTTGCCCATGTCTTGTATTACGTCGCGATCCATGAAATCGGAGTTGCCCTGGCCCAAACCCTCCAGCTTCTTTGCCCGGCGATCGCGATGGCGCTTTCCGCTTGGATTTACCACGAACGACTCACTCACGCTCAGGTTTGGAGCGCCGCCATCCTGCTGGTCGGCGCCTTTCTGGCGATGCGCACGAAGCCGATCGCCTTGACAGAGACCGCTGAGAATATTTGAAGACTAGCCTCGTTTCAGCGCCTGCGCTTTGCGCACCAGTTCGATAAATCCAGAGCGATAGCCATTTGCGTCGGTGCCCTTTCCTTCTTCCGCCCATTCGAGGACCGTCGCAAAGGTCCCATTTCCCTTATATTCAGAATCGCGCAAGATCATTCCAAACTCAGCGACGGCAGCGGCGAACTTCAAATCGGCCGGCGCGTTTTCAAACTTTCCGTCTGTATCCGTCAGCGCGCGTTCGACCAATTCGCTCTTGTCCCCATCCGCTTTCTTATAACGCAACTTCACGGTGAGCATCTCGTTGGAAGATGTCGATTGTGCAGATGTTGGTGTTTCGTTGGACGAATACTTAAGCTGATCGACCGGCGGCACGCTTGCCGCGGGGTTGGTGCTAGCCCCCACCGGCACTACTTCGTATAACGCCGTCACAGTGTGGCCTGCGCCAATTTCTCCTGCATCTACTTTGTCGTTGTTAAAATCTTCCTTGCGCAACATGCGTTTCTCGTATCCGATCAAGCGATACGAAGCGACGCGCGACGGATTAAACTCTACCTGGACCTTCACGTCCTTCGCGATCGTCACGAGCGTACCGTTCATCTGTTGCACGAGCACCTTGCGCGCTTCATCGAGTGAATCGAGATAGGCGTAGTTGCCGTTCCCTTTATCGGCCAATTTCTGCATCGTTGAGTCTTTCAGATTGTCCGTCCCGACGCCAAGCACACTCAGGAAAACACCGGTCTTCGCTCTCTCTTCGATCAAGCGGATCAGATCGCCCTGGCTTGTGACACCTACATTGAAATCGCCATCAGTGGCTAGAATCACGCGGTTAACACCGCCTTTGATGAAATTGTCTGCTGCAATTTTGTAAGCCAGTTGGATTCCTTCAGCGCCGTTCGTCGAACCCCCAGCCTGCAAATTTTCAAGCGCTTCGAGAATGTGTTCCTTGTGATCGCCTGTGGTTGATGGTAGCGCCAATCCCGAAGCGCCTGCGTAAACTACAATCGCCACCCGATCGTTCTCTGTAAGCTTTTCGACCAGCAATCGCATCGCTTGTTTCACCAGCGGCAGTCGTTCCGGCGGCGTCATCGATCCCGAAACATCGAGAAGGAAAACCAGATTGCTCGGGCCGCGCTTATCCGTAGCGATCTCTTTCCCTTTCAATCCGATCCGCACCAGCCGATGCGATGTTTCCCAGGGGCAACTCGTAACGTCGAGATGTACCGCGAACGGCCTGCCATCGCTCGGCTGCGGATAATCATACGTGAAGTAGTTAATCATCTCTTCGACCCGCACCGCGTCCTTGGGCGGGAGTGATCCTTCATTGATGAACCGGCGCACATTTGAATATGATGCGGTGTCCACATCGATCGAAAACGTCGAAAGTGGATTACCTTTCGCGTCAACAAACGGGTTCTCGCCGATGTGATCGTAAGTCGCGGTATTGAAATCTCCGGACGGCTCACGGATACCGCGAAGTGCTTCCTCGCGGCTAACTGGCTGGGTGAGCGTTTTGTTCAGCGCGTAACCGACAGACGAACTTTTGGCAGCACGTCCAATCATGTACCCCTGGCCGGGAACGCCAGCAGCAAGCGGAAGTTTCGAAGACGGGGTCGTTGCGGGACGCGGAGGGACTTCCATTGGCGCTTGAATCTCGCCTTCGACGTCGGGAAGTTTCGGTTGAACTGACGGAAGCCGGATTGCTTCCGCCTGGGCAAACCGAACGCTTTCGCGCCTGAATGAAAATACAGCCACGCTGGAAATGAGGGCTAACAACGCAAGCACAGCGGCAAGTGCCAGCGGCCGTCCGATCGACCAAAACCACGGATCATCGCGGAAATCGATCACGTTTGCCGGCGCTTTCTCACCTTTCAGTTCGCTGGCGAATTCGTTTTTGAGCGCAGCACTCAGCTCGCGCGTTTCATTGACGAGTCGCTGCGCCTCCGGTGATTCAGTCACTGCTCGTGCGATTCTGGATTTTTCCGGCTCATCCAATTCGTCCAAAGCGAAAGCTGTCAATTTTGGATCATCAATATTCATGTCAGATAGTTTTGGGGTTGAACGGAATAAAATCTTTCGAGGCTTCCCGGTAATGCTGACGCAATGTCTTCAGCGCTGTGTGAATGAGAACACCTACGTTGTTCGTCGTCGTTTTTGTGATATCGGCAATTTGCCGATAGCTCAGGTCATTTTGAAATTTCAGCCGTAGCACCTCCTGTTGGCGCGGCGGCAGTGTCCCGATGATCCGCGTGAGAAATGCGGCCGCCTCTTCCTCCTCAAGGCGCTCAAATGGCATCGGCTGTTCCCCTTCGCGAGACTCGATCAATTCTTCGTCGAGATACATCATTCGCCTTTCTTTGCGGCAAATGTTAAGCGCTCCATTCCGGCAAACGGTGAATAGCCAGGTCGCCGGTTCATCCGCGCGATTTAATGCACCATTCCGCTGAAATTTTATGAATGTTTCCTGGACCACATCCCTCGCCCTTTCCCTATCTCCGGTTATACGCGCGGCATATTGCAGAAGCGGAATCTCAAATCGTTCGAAAACCTCCTCGAATGTTCGCCCTTCCTTTGTTCTCTCGCTTCGCATCAATTTTGGCGCGTGAAAGAATATCACATCCGTAAAACTGAACGCTAATAAGACGCTCCCGTTAGCGTATATGTAATTGGCACTTGAACCCTCGCTACGGTATCCGGCTTGAAACGCCACCTCCGGAACGTCTCGATCGTTGCACTATCCAGAATCACGCTTCCACTGCTCTGCGACATACGAACAGCAGATACTTCCCCACTTATCGGATCGACTGTTAGCAAAGCCGTTCCCGATCCTATTGTTCGTTGGCGGCGCGCTTCATACGGATATACCGGGCGCGGCGCGTACAGCACCAGCGCCTTGACCGAACCGAACGGCGCCGCGGTGCCTTTCGCGAGAGATGCGGCCCGCGTTTTCTTGCGCGCGCGAACCAGTGGTTGCGTCCGATTCTCCTCCACGAACACGTCCTCATCTGGATGAACTTGATCCAAAGGTGGAGGCGTGATCGATTCTTGCGGCGATACGGGTTCCGGGTTTTCGTCGACCAGATCAACGTCACTTCCAGGTGGTCTGAAATCTTGTACGATCGTCTTCTCAGATCTGCTGTTGGCGAGCCCGACCGCCCCGACGTGAATCGCAGCCGCGCAGGCAAATGCAATCCAGAACGTCCAGCGCCCACGCGGTCGGTAGAGCAATGCAGCGTTCATCTTTATTCCTCCAAAGAGGAAGACACAGCAGGCCCGAGAAACTTAGGTTGCGATCACATGTTTTCGGGTCCCAACCCGACGCCTATTCTGATGCTGCTTGACTCTCAAGGCCTCTTGCTGCTGGACACTCTGAGCAGGATTGCATTATCGAGTATCAAGACTCAGGCTGTCAGCATCCGTTTCGTCATGTGAATCTGAAAAAGTATCTCCAGATCCGGCAACGAAAGATCGACCGCGCGCTGGATGGCTATCTGCCGAAGGCGAACACGAAACCGGTCACGCTCCACAAGGCGATGCGTTACAGTCTGTTCGCGGGCGGCAAACGTTTGCGACCGATTCTTTGCCTTGCAGCAGCCGAAGCGTGTCATGGCAGTATCGATAACGCACTGCCCCTCGCGTGCTCGCTCGAATGCATCCACACCTACTCCCTCGTCCATGATGATCTTCCCAGCATGGACAACGATGATTTCCGGCGCGGTCGCCCCACCTGTCACAAAGTCTTTGGCGAAGGGATTGCTGTGCTCGCTGGAGACGCTCTGCTGACCATTGCATTCCAAATCGTCTCGAGCGCGAAAGCCGCGCCCCGATACGATGTTGCAATCTTGCTGCGCGAGATTGCAGTTGCGGCGGGAAGCCAAAAACTCATCGCCGGTCAGGTGGCCGATCTTGAAGCCGAAGGTAAGAACGTCAAGCGCGACCAGTTGCAGTTCATTCATGAAAACAAAACCGCGGCCATTTTGAAAAGCTCGGTGCGGCTCGGCGCGATGAGCGCCAACGCAGACCCGAAAAAACTTTCTGCTATCACGCGCTTCGGGCAGCGCTTGGGCCTGGCGTTTCAAATCATCGACGACATTCTGGATGTAACGCAGACCTCCGAGATATTGGGGAAGAGCGCTGGCAAAGACGTGGCCGCGAAAAAAGCGACCTACCCCGCGGTGATCGGCTTGGAAAAATCCCGCGCCGAAGCCAGACGGCTAACACGGCAAGCGCACAATGCTTTATCGATCTTCAACAACAGCGATGCAGAACCGCTGCACGCGCTGGCGAATTATCTGCTCGAACGCGAGTACTGAAATTCTGGGGAGCGCAGGCTGGGAGCCTGTGCTCCCCAGATTCAGCCGAGCGGCCCTAATCACACCAGCGCCAGATTCGGGTCGATCTCTTCCGTCACGTGCGATTCGAATCCTGCTGCCAATCGCAGTAACGCGACAAACGCGATCATCGCCGCATTATCGGTGCATAACCACGGCTCTGCGGTTTTGAATTCAAATCCCTCACGAGTGCAGGCATCGGCCAACTGCCGTCGCAATTCCTGATTGCAACCGACTCCGCCGCTGACAGTCACGAGACCGACGTCGTATTTCTGCGCTGCCGCGATCGTCTTTGTCACCAGCACGTCGATAATCGCTTGCTGAAGTGACGCGCAGAGGTCACTCAGCAATTTGTCATCCTGAGCGGATACGAAGGACCTCTCAAAGGGTGATTGATCACGCATTGGCCCGCGATGTTCCAAGCTTTGACTGTGAGGTCCCTCGCCGTCTGCGCGGCTCGGGATGACGCCAATTTTCGGCAACAAATAGCGCACTGCGGTTTTCAACCCGCTGAAACTGAAGTTCTCCGAGCCCTGCATGCTGCGCGGCAGATCAAAACGGTTTGGATCGCCGCCGCGAGCGCGCTTCTCAATTTCCGGACCCCCGGGGTAACCGAGTCCAAGCATCTTTGCCACTTTATCGAAGGCCTCGCCCGCAGCGTCGTCCACCGTGCGGCCGACTACGTTGTAATCAGAAAGCGCGTGCACACGAACCAGCATGGTGTGTCCGCCGCTCACAATGAGCGAAACGTTTGGCCTGACTCGCTCGTCGCCATCTGCGTCACCGAAAAAGGGAGAAAGCAGATGCCCTTCGAGATGGTTAATCGCGAGATAAGGCTTGCCAAAGCCGATCGCTAATCCCTTTGCAATCGATGCGCCTATCATCAGTGAACTCGCGAGGCCAGGTCCGCTCGTTGCCGCAAACGCATCGACGTTTGATAAATCAATCTTAGCTGTGCTCATGGCGCGATCGAGCAACGGCGGCGCGTACATAAGATGGTTACGCGACGCAACTTCAGGCACGACTCCACCGAATTTTTCGTGCGCAGCGACTTGCGAGGCCACTTCGCTGGCAAGCAATTCGTTCCCGGAGCGATCGTCGCGCCTGCGCAAGACTGCGACGGCGGTCTCATCGCATGAGGTTTCGAGAGCCAGAACGGTTTTCATGTGTGTAGCGGCGGTTGTTTCAACCGCCGAAGGAAATTGAGCGGCGCTCGCCGCGGCGAGCGCCTCTACACTATTTTTTTACGGCTTCCGCTTTCGGCGCACTCTGCTGTGCGTAAATCATAACACCTTTGAGCGCGTCAATCGCCCGCAGCAGCTGGGCGTCCTTTGTCTTGATAATATTCATCTCCTCCTCGGGTTTGATATTTCCCGTATTGCGCAATGCGAAGAGCGAGCGCTCCTGCTCGGCGGTCATTGCCACCCGAATGTTGGGAGTGACGCCGTTGCCTTGGATGACCTGTTTGCTCGGCGTGTAGTATTTTGCAGTCGTCAAACGCACCGCAGAACCGTCGGGCAACTGCATCACATTTTGCACGGAACCTTTTCCGAAAGTCGTTTCACCAACTAGCACGGCTCGATGCAAATCCTTGAGAGCACCTGCGACGATCTCCGCGCCGCTGGCGCTGCCTTCATTGATGAGTAACACCATCGGAAAGTTCGGACGCTCTTTTTTCACGACCGAAGTCGAATAATCATGCTGCTGCGAAGCGACGCGTCCCTGTGTGGAGACCACTTTGGTATTAGGCGGCAAGAATTGACCGCAAACATCCACCGCGCTGTTCAATAATCCCCCTGGGTTGTTCCGAAGATCGAGGATGAGCGCTTGCATTCCTTGCTTCTGCAGGTCGTCGAGTGCCTTTGATAATTCCTCGGCTGTGGGTTCGTTAAACTGAATCAGTCGGATATAAGCGATCTTGAATGGACCAGTCAGGTCCGCCTCGAGCAATCTCGCTCCTTTAACACTTTGGATTTTGATCTCGGCACGTTGCAAGGTGTATTCTTTGATCTCCTTCGTTGCAGGCCGCAGCAGCGTCAGAGTCACTTTCGCGCCGGCAGGTCCACGTAAGACATTGATCGCATCCTGAAGATCCATTCTTTCCGTGGAAATGCCGTTGATTCGCAAGATCTGGTCGCCTGAAAGAATGCCTGCCTTGGCGGCAGGTGTATCTTCCATGGCTGTGATGACCGTAGGCAGGCCATTTTTCATGGACACTTCGATCCCGAGGCCATTGAACCGGCTGCGCGTGTCGTCTTGCATGTCACGAAAGTCATTCGGGTCCATGAACTGGCTATGCGGATCCAGCGAAGAAAGCATCCCTTTCATTGCCGCCGTAATGAGATCGTGATAGCTCGTCTTGTTATCATCTACGTAATCCTGCCTAATCAACTCGAGAGCCTTTGCGAAAATGGAAATCTGCGCGTAGCCGTTATCGTCTTCGCCCTTCCCTGGCTGCGCTTCCTGCGCGAACGCACTGGGGAAAGCACCGAGCACGAGACAAGCCAGCAATGGAATGGTCAGCAGACGCCTCATATTAAAACCGAAGATTACAGAACAATGCGATCATCGCTCATGAGGAAATTTTGGCAACGCCCAACCGCAGAGCCTTGTCTTAATTGACACTCGCAAGATGAGTAGCTGCCTCACTGTCATTAACACCCGGCTTCCGCCGCGTGACGGAGGTCCGTCGGGAACGAACCGTTCCAACGGCTTGCCGACCATGCCCAACCCGTTGAAACGGTTTCGGTCTTCCTCGTGTAATTACACCGGGCTGAAGCCCGGTGTTAATGAGAATGCGTTCCGAAAAACTCTCTCGTTTGCTCTTGTCCTCTTGAGGCTCTGCCTTGGGGCGGCGGCCTTCGCTGCACAAACAGAAGACACCGAGTTCGAAGCGCGCGCCGTGGATTACATCAACACCTACCTCGCTGCCCACCCGCTCCAGGGAACTGCTCTCGGCCTTCATGAATACGACGGCAAAATAACCGATTACAGCCGGCTCTCGCTCGACGCGGAGCTTCACCGGCTGCGACGGTTCGACGATGTATTGGCCAAATTCGATCCAGCCAAACTGAGTCCCCGCCAATCCATCGATCTGCGAATTCTTCAGGCCGCAGTGAAGAAGGATCTTTTTGAGATGCAGGACATGTCGATCTTCGAGCGAAATCCGATGGTCTATGCGGGCGCAGCCGATGTGAATGTTTATATCAAACGAAATTTTGCGCCGCTCGACGATCGCGTTCGCAGCCTCGCCGCGATCGAATCGCAAATCCCAAATATCCTCATCGCAGCAAGAACAAACCTCAATGAAACGCTTCCAAAACCGTTTGTGGAACTTGCCATCCAGATTGCCAGAGGTTCGGCTGATTTTCTAAAGAAAGATCTCGTCGCCGCCGTCAGCGGAGTAAAGGACGAACAGGTCCGTGTTGCTTTTCAAGAAGCGAACCGTAAAGCAGCAAGCGCGCTTAACGACTATGCCGCATGGCTGGAGCGGGAGAAACTTCCAAAAGCGTCGCTCGATTTCGCGCTCGGCGAAGAAAAATTCAGGCGCTTCCTAGCCCAGACCGAGCTCGTCGATCTGCCGTCCGAAAAAATTCTTGAGATCGGAATGGCGCAATTAAAAGCAGAACAGGATGCGTTTGCCGAAGCCGCGAAAAAGATCGACCCCAACAAGTCCCCGATCGAAGTCTTCAAGCAAATCCAGAGCGAACATCCAGCGCCGGAAAAACTCATTCCCGATATCGCCAAAGACCTGGACAATATTCGGAAGTACGTTTTGAACCGTCACCTGGTGAGCATCCCATCGGACGTCCGCGCGAAGGTCAAAGAGACCCCGCAATATCTACGGGCCACCTCGTTTGCCTCGATGGACACACCGGGCCCATTCGAGAAACGAGCTAACGAGGCGTATTATTACGTCACCCCCACGGAACACGATTGGCCGGAGAAACAAAAACAAGAATGGCTCACCGCCTTCAATTATTACACCTCAGACATTACGTCGATCCACGAAGCCTACCCCGGCCATTATGTGCAGTTCCTGCACCTGAACGCTTCGCCAACGAGCAGGGTCGAGAAAATTTTCGGCAGCTACGCTTTCATCGAGGGCTGGGCGCATTACTGCGAGAAAATGATGCTCGACGAAGGGTTCGGCAGCCCGACAAGCTCGTCCCCGAGCGAAGAGGACATCAAACGTGCGGCGAAATATCGAATGGCGCAGGCCGATGAAGCCCTTCTTCGTTTATGCCGCTTATGTGTGTCCATCAAAATGCACACGCAAAACATGTCCCTCGATGAGGCAACGAAATTTTTCCAGGACAACTGTTACTACGAGGAAAAACCGGCCCGGCAGGAAGCGATCCGCGGCACGTTCGACCCGGGCTACTTAAATTACACGCTGGGGAAATTGCAGATCCTGAAGTTGCGCGACGATTACAAGGCGCAACAAGGCGACGACTTCTCACTACAAAAGTTTCACAACGAACTGCTCAACCATGGCATGCCGCCCATTCGCCTCCTCCGCAAGATCATGCTGGAAGACCAGAGCAAATGGGACCAGGTGCTGTAATTCTTTCTTACTCTTACTCGTGATCGTAATTGGGACCCTCACCACGGGATCTCCTTCCGATCCCGTAGAAATTTCCCCGTCAGACTTTGCGGCGCGTCAGCAGCAAGCCACACAATCGTGTCGGCCCCTTCTTTTACGGATCTCGTTGCGTTCGATCCGCCCATGTCCGTCCGCACCCAGCCCGGACAAACCGAATTCACCGCAAATTTCGGAAGTGCCGCCGCCAATTGTGACGTCACGCCATTCAGAGCAGTTTTCGAAATGCAATAACCTGGCGCCCAGCCATCCGCGCCTCCCGTCAACTGACCACCGCCGCTGGAAACGTTGATCACCCGCGGCGCCTTGCTTTTGGCTAGCAATGACGCGAACGCGCGCGTCACCCGCAGCGCGCCAAGCGTGTTTGTTTCGAGTGTTTCTCGCAACAGCTCGTCGCTGATTTTCAAGATGCCGTCATCACCATCAACAATGATCCCGGCATTGTTGACCAGGACATCGAGATGATCTGCAAGCTTTGAGAACTCCCGCGAAGCGGCGGTGACGCTGCTCTCATCAGAGACATCGAGCTCGAGAAACGCTGCCTTTCCGCCGTGCTTGCCGATCTCATCTGCCGCTTTCCCGCCAGCCTTGCGGTTCCGCGCGCCGACGAACACGTAAAATCCCTTTGCCGCGAGCTGGCGCGCAACTTCGCGACCGATGCCCTTATTGGCTCCGGTAACCAACGCAGTCTTCATCTGCTCGATAGCTCACTCGCGAAGATCTTCGTCATCCTCATTCGGCAAAAGATCTCTCAGCAATGGCTGCGGGTTCGACGGCAGTTCTTCCACATCGCGCAGTTTTTTTCTGATCGCGCGCGAGCGAACGTCGACGTCTTCTATCTTCCTCGAAGCTTGATCGATTTTCTCTTTCACTGCAGACAATGCTTCGCCGAATTTCCCGAACTCAGTTTTCACTGTTGCCAGTAAGTTCCAGACCTCGCTCGACCGTTTCTGGATCGCGAGCGTGCGAAAACCCATCTGCAAACTGTTGAGCAACGCCGCGAGCGTCGTCGGCCCGACAAAAGTAACGCGGCAGTCGCGCTGAACGTTTTGAACCAAGCCAACACGCCGGATTGCTTCCGCGTAAAGTCCTTCGCTAGGCAAAAACATGAGGGCAAAATCGGTGGTCTTTGGCGGGTTGATGTATTTCTCGCAAATGTCTTTCGCGCACCGCTTCAACTGCGTTTCCAAAGTTTTCATCGCGGCTTCGACAGCTGCGAGATCGCCTTTTTCCTGCGCGGTGGTGAGACGCTCGTAATGTTCCATTGGGAACTTTGCATCGATTGGCAACCACACCCCCGGCCTCGACCCGTCGGAGTTCTCATCGCCGGGCAGTTTGATCGCAAACTCGACGCGCTCATCGGTGTCATCGCGCATTTTTATATTTTTAGCGAACTGGTCCTGCGTCAGCATTTCTTCCAACAAAACGCCAAGCTGCCATTCGCTCCAGCCACCGCGAGTCTTCACGTTTGTCAGCACGCGCTGTAACCCGCCGACGTCGCTCGCCAATTGCTGCATCGCGCCAAGCCCTTGGTGCACCTGGTCAAGTCGATCGCTCACCAGCTTGAACGATTCGCCGAGCCGCTTTTCCAGGGTGCCCTGCAATTTTTCATCGACGGTCGCGCGCATCTTGTCGAGTTGCTTCGCGTTGTCCTCCTGTAATTGCCGCAAATGAAGATCGACAACCGAACGCACGTTTTCGAGCGACTTGGTCAATTCTTCACGCTGATTCTTCGCCGCCGCGCCTGCTTCCTCGCGATTACGCGAAAATTCGTCGCGCAAGCTGCGATCGACCATCTCTAATCGGTTGACCAGCTCCGAGCTTACGCCGCCGTTGCTTCCACGCCGTACCAGCAGAACGATCACACCCGCGATGAATCCGCCGGCGATCAATCCGATCACCAGATAAAGCAGCGGACTCATATTAAACAACTAAAGATTCCTCGACTTCGCTGGGAATGACAAGGGCCACGGGTGGGCACGCTTACTTTTCAAACAGCAGTTCGCCGGCGCGGCTCGTCGCTTTGACCACCGCTTTAATCAGCGTAACGCGGAGCTTCCCTTCTTCGAGTTCGAGGATGCCGTCGATTGTGCAGCCAGCCGGGGTAGTGACGGCGTCCTTGAGAAGTGCAGGATGATCGCCGGTTTCCAGAACGACGCTGGCCGACCCTTTCATGGTTTGCGCCGCAAGAAGAGTGGCCACATCGCGTGGCAAACCAACTTTCACGCCCCCCTCGGCAAGCGATTCCAGAATGATGTACGCAAACGCAGGGCCGCTTGCGGAAAGACCCGTCACGGCGTCCATGTGCTTTTCATCAAGGACAACGGTTCGGCCCACAGCGTCGAACATGCTTCGAGCAATTTCGAGATGCTCCGAGCCAGCATGCGTACCGCCACAGATCGCCGTCATACCGGAGCCCACAGCAGCGGGTGTGTTTGGCATCGCCCGGACGACCGCCACTTGACTACTGGCACCGGCTGCGGCGAGTTGCTGCTCCACATAACTGGTCGGCACGGAAGCGGCGACCGAAACCAGCAGCGACTGGGCGTCAATATGCAAAGCGATTTCCCGCAACACCTCCGCAATGGTTTGGGGCTTTACGCTCAGCAGAATGATGTCGGCACGTTTGACCGCTTGACGATTGTCGGTGGTCACGGCGACGCCGAGCTCTTTCGCGAGCGCGGTTGCCCTCTCCGGATGCCTTACCGTCGCAGTGACGCGACTGGACACAAAGAGTCCCTTCTTCAAATACGTGCGCAGCAGGATGCCACCCAATTTGCCCGCGCCGAGCACTGCTAATTTCTTATCTGAAAGTTTCAGTGACATGCTCAATGTCTTGCCGAACAACGAGAGATTCCTCGACTTCGCTCGGAATGACAAGAGCGACTAAAAGCGCACCTTTACGCCGCCGTATGCCGCGCGGCCGAGCGCAGGGAAACCGAAAACTTCCGAGTACTGTTCGTCGGTTAAATTGTTGATTCGACCGAAGAGCGACAGATGCGCGTTGATTTCGTATTCGGCGGCGAAATTCACGAACGAATAATCTTCAATATCGAAATTCGGTCCGCCGAAATTTAATTCCTCGCGCGCATTCACGAACTTGGCTTCGATCGTCGTGCGCAGTTTTTTCCACCAAAGATACGAAGCAGAAACGTAGACTTCGTTGCGCGGCCGGCGGGGCAAACGCGCGCCTTGGGGCTGCGAAATGTCCGCTGACGAAGTCTTTTCCGCCTCTAGATAAGTGTAGCTCGCTGTGAACAGAAGGTCGGCGATCGGTTGCGCGCGTAACTCAGCTTCGAGCCCCTGCGTTTCGGCTGCGCCGAGATTGAGCGTTTGGAAAAGACCGTTAAAGCCGATCACGTTCGAAAGGTCGTTGTGAAAATAGGTCAGCTCGACGGTGACCCGGTTCTCCCAGAGCCGTTGTTCGACGCCGATATCCCAGCCGAGATCGTGTTCCGGTTTCAATCCGAAATTGTTCCCGAAAATTTTGTCCTGACTACTCGGCGGACTGAATCCCGTCGCCACGCTCGAATGCAATGTTGTGTTTGTCCGGTCGACTTTATAACTGCTGGCGAATCGATAAGTCCAAATACCGCCGAATTGATTGAAGTGATCGAAGCGCCCGCCTGCGACGAAAATCAAATTGTCGATGGGCATCAGCGTTCCCTGCAAAAAACCGGCGACCTCCTCTGTGTGATCGCTCACGAAGGTCGGCCCGAATAGAACAAACGGGCGCTCCTGCCCTGCGTTGAGCCGGCTATAGAAAAACCCTGAGGTCAGGGTCAGCCATGAGGTCGGGCGCAGATCGTTTTGATAATCAACTTGCGTGCGTTCAAAGAGCGCGCGGGTCGCGCCAACGAATCCGTCCTCATTTGGATCGTTAATTTGCCGCTCGTGATCGTAACTGAAAATGAATTTCTGCTCCCACCAGTCAGTCGGTTTCCAATCGATGTGTGGGCCAATCAGCCAGCGTTCCGTGAGAAAATGATCGATGGGACGAGGATCGAAAATAGTATTCGGATTTCCGGTATCGCTTACGGAGTAAGTAAACAGACTCCCGATTCTCAGTTGTTCGCCGGGCGACCAGCCGACGTCGGTGATCGCGGACGTGTTGCGGTAATTGTTGTTTGGTCGCGCGTTGTCGGTATCAAGGCGACTCGCGCCAACTGAATAATCGAACTGTTCGATTTTTCCGTCGCTCTGTGACCATTCCCGAAAGCTATCGTACGAGCCGCCCTCGGCCGCGAACAAAACCCCTGGAGTTCCCGTGCCCTGCTTCGTAAAAATCTGGATGACGCCTGCCGGCGCGCGCGGCCCGTACAAAGTACTCTGCGGCCCGCGCACCACTTCGATCCTGTCAATGTCGTCGGTAGTGAGGTCGGCAAAGTTGAATGCACCCTGTAATCCTTGATTGATCGGGATTCCGTCGAGCAAAACTTGAGTGTGTTCGCTGCGAAGTCCGCGCATGAAAACCGATGTCAACTGACCGGCCGTGCCGGTCTGCACGACAGATAAACCAGGCACTTCGCGGAGGGCATCGCTCACCCGCTCGATTTGTTTTTGCTCCATATCTTCCGAGCCAATCACGCTCACGCTCGCTGGCGATTGATCGAGCGGAATATCGAAACGCGTTGCCGATACGACCACTTGCTCGGCTTCCGCTTCACCCGGCGGCGGCGTCGGTGAAACTTCCTGCCCGAAACAAAGGATCGGCACGAAAAAGAACAGCGCAGCGAATCGGATTGGGGAGCGCGCGCGTCTCGCGTGCTGGTTTCGGCGTCGCGCCGAAACAGGCTTTTCTAAAAACGTGGATCGTGGATTGTGGCAGAACGCAGCACGAAAAGTTCGCGATTGCGAGACGCGCTCGCCAACACGCGGGATGCGTGCGCTGCCCGGAAGACAAAACCAAACTGGACGATTTCGCATACAAGTTTCCTCCAACTCTGAGAGTCGGACTTGTTTGCCCCGTAAGGCGCATCGCCCAGCTCTCATTCTTCTTTTTGCGAAGAAGTTTTTTCGGTTGTAGCCGGGATCGGTGATCCCGGCCGCCGCGATCACCGATCGCGGCTACAGCCGAATGAGGTGGATCGGACAAATATTCTGGCTCCTGGCTTATAATGCCTGTGCGGCACCGCACCTTCTTCCCGCCTTCACCGTCTCCGCTAATTCGCTGGCGTCCGACAGAGACGCCCTACAAATCCCGGCCTAACGATTGGCCCAATGGGAAGTCGTATCCAGTTACAGCAGCGCAACTGCTCCCGATTCTCACGGGATTTCTTGCGCCGATCCACTTTTCCAAGCTCGCAAAGAACTGCAGCGAGGACTAGCGGCTTGCGCTTTCAGCGTCAAGATTATTTAATCACCAAGCTAACAAATCCTTCTTGTGCACTCGACTGATTCTCCTTCAAACCTGATTGTTACTGGCGGCGCCGGTTTCATCGGCTCCAATCTCACACTTGCGTTACAGGAAAAATTTCCGGACGCGCGTCTCACCGTGATAGACGACTTTCGCTCCGGTGATTTCAAAAATCTCGCCGGATACCGCGGGGATTTGGTCGCGCAGAATTTGGCTACGTTGGATTGGCGAGAAAAGTTTGGCGACGAACAATTCGACGCCATTTTCCATCTCGCATCGATCACAGACACAACGAATCATGACCAGTTCGAACAGGTCCACGATAACGTGGAAAGTTTTCGGCGGCTTTTAAATTTTGCCCGGCCGACCACGACCCGAATCATCTACGCCTCCTCGGCCTCCACGTACGGCGCCGTTACAGAGGCCAGCACGGAATCAAATGGTGCGGCGCCGGCGAACGTTTACTCGTTTTCAAAAGTAATTATGGACAATATCGCCAGGCGCGCTGCTGCTGAGTCACCCGATTGGATCATCATCGGTTTGCGCTACTTCAACGTTTACGGGCCGCGCGAAGCACACAAGGGCGTGCCTGCGAGCATGGTTTATCATCTGGCGCAACAGATAAAAGCCGGCCAGCGCCCGCGCATTTTCAAACACGGGGAACAGAAGCGCGACTTTATTTACGTGAAGGACGCCGTCGAAGGCAGCATTCGCGCGCTCGATGCACACACGAGCGGAATTTATAATCTTGGCACGGGCGAGGCGCGCTCATTCAACGAACTGGTGGACGTTCTCAACAAATGCCTCGGCACAAGTTTTCAGCCCGATTACATCGATAACCCACACGCGCATTACCAAAACTTTACGCAAGCCGATCTAACGAACGCGCACAGTGCGCTCGGGTATGAGGCACGCTTTGCGCTCGAGGACGGCGTGCGCGATTACATGCAGTGGCTATACGGAAGTCAGGCTTCCTAGCCTGAACCGGCTGACAGGCATCTTTGCCTGTCGGGTTTTGCGACAGATTCGGCAGGCTGGGAAGCCCGCCGGCCGAGACAGGCTGGAAGCCTATCTTCCTTCCCAGAAAAATTTCGTCGGCCGATGGATTTCTGGCGGCAGACTCTTGTGCACCGGACAATTGAGCGCGGTTTGCTCGAGGATTTCGCGATGGGGCGAATCGGGCGGCAGCGGGATGTGCACTTCGCTTGGTAATCCAACGATCCGGCGCGGCGCGTCGTTCGACATTTCCTTTTGCACGGAGACGGTCATGCCGCGCAGATTAACGCCAAGTTCCTCCGCCCTGATTCCCATTGTCGTGCTCATGCACGTGGCGAGCGCCGTGGCAACAAGGTCCGTAGGCGAAAACGCTTCGCCTTTGCCTTTATTGTCGGTCGGCGCATCGGTGGAGATTTTCGATTGCGACGGCCCATGGGTCGCGTCGCAATGCAAATCGCCAGCGTATTTGACGGAAACTTTGACCATAAGTTTTGCCACAGATTAACACAGATTTTCACAGATTCAGAATTGGGAAATCTGTGTTTCATCTGTGTTCATCCGTGGCGGCCGGTTTTTCCTGAATTTTCCCTGCGCACCCTGCTTTTTGGTTTCAAAGGCGTGAAGGGTGAAGATTTCAAAGCCCAAATCGAGCAGGGCGCCGGCGATCAGAAGATGATTGATTGGCTCAATCAAAGCGGAGAAAAGAAAACGGCGGCGGAAATTCGACGTTGGGCCGAAGAGGCCGAGTCAAGCAGCCTGTATAATCATCCGGAAAAGCGCGAGTTCTTCAGCGAACAGGTTAAAAAACTCGGGCTCCAGCCGGAGAAGACAACAACGTTCGATTGGCTCGAAGTCGACGACGAAACCACCCACGCGCAAAAGGCAGCGTGAGTTACTGTAGTGTCCGCCGCCTCAGCGGAGAACCAAGTGCGCTGAGGACAGCGCACGCTACAGAACAGCTTACGTCTTGATTAGCGGCGGTGGAATATCTTCCGTTATACCGGTGTCGATGCCGCGGCGCAGTTTGCTGTGTCGAACGCTGTAGAGAAAATAAATCAGCAGACCAATTCCGAGCCAGACAAAGAAACGGATCCAGGTGAGCACCGGCAGGCTGAGCATCAGCACGAAACACAGAAGCACGCCGACGATCGGAAACAGCGGCACGAGTGGGACACGAAACGGCCGCGGACGCCCAGCGTCGGTCCGCCGCAAAACGGCCACGCCGACGCAAACGAGAATGAATGCGAACAAAGTTCCGATGTTCGTCAAATCTGAGAGTGAGCCGATGTCGACCAGCATCGCCACTCCGCCAACGACCACTCCGGTCCAAATTGTTGTCACGTATGGCGTGCGGAAGCGTGGATGAATTCGAGCAAAGTACTGCGGGAGCAAGCCGTCACGCGCCATCGCCATGAAAATGCGCGGCTGCCCGAGTTGAAAAACGAGTAACACCGAAGTCATTCCAGCAAGCGCTCCGGCGCTGATCAACGCTTCCGCCCATGGCTTGCTCGCGAAAGCGGTGGCGGCCGCGGCCGGATCGCCCAGGTAAACCGTATATTTTTTAATGCCGGCCAGCACCGTGCCCATGAGCACGTAAAGCAACGTGCAAATGATCAAACTGGCGATGATCCCAATCGGCATGTCGCGTCGTGGATTTTTTGTTTCCTCAGCCGTCGTCGAAACGGCGTCGAAACCGATGAAGGCGAAAAAGATGATGGCTGCTCCGCTCATCACTCCGGCAAAACCATTCGGCACATACGGGTGCCAGTTCGTCGGATGCACCATGAAAGCCCCGAACGAAATGAAGAAGACAACCACAGCGACTTTGATAATGACTATCATTGTGTTCGTTTTTGCGCTCTCGCGAATTCCGTAGATCAAAAGCACCGTCACCGCTGCGACAATCACGAGCGCCGGAAAGTTCAGGGCGATCGGATGACCGGCAATGATGGGCAGAGTTGTCGAAGAAAAATCCTTCAGCGTGTCGCCACCTTTTGCGATCAGATCGCTGGCCGTACGGTAATCGTTCACGGCCCATATTGGAAATTTGAGTCCGAAAAGACTGCCGCAGAGCTTAACGAAATATCCCGACCAACCGACCGCGACTGCCATATTCCCGACCGCATATTCCAGAATCAAATCCCAACCGATGATCCACGCGATGATCTCACCGAGCGTAGCGTACGAATATGTGTAGGCCGAGCCCGACACTGGAATCATCGAGGCAAGCTCGGCATAACAGAGCGCGGCGAATCCACAGGCCAACGCCGCCACAAATAGCGAAATCGCCACTGCCGGACCGGCACCGGCGCGGCCTAGGATTACGTCCGCCCCTGAAAGCCATGCCTGGATAAAATTGAGAATGGGCGTCTCGAGTCGTGTCGGAAAAGTCTGACCGGCGATTGCGGTACCGATCAGCGCGAAAATTCCCGTACCGATGATGGCCCCGATGCCGATACACGTGAGATCGAACGCGTTGAGCGTGCGCTTCATTTGCCGCTCAGCCGAGGCGGCTTCGGCCATCAGATGCTCGGGACTCTTGGTTTTGAAAAGTTGCGAGCCCACCGGTCGAGATCGTGTCATCAAGCAGTTCGACTGGTCAATCCAAAGCTTTGCACGGATGCGAGTCGAGCTGGCCCGGGTTTATGCTCATCGACGGCGAGAAAATGTTTTTGTAAGCTCGCAGCCATATGGCCGATGAACCGGCAAAAATCATCCTCGGCGACACGGCCATTAGTGCATTCGAGCGAACTCCGGGCCGGCGCCGAGCGAAAGATACAACTCCAGCGCTGACGCACTGCGAGAATTGCGGTGCAGAATTGCAGGGACATTGGTGCCCGCAATGCGGCCAACCAGCTATCGAGTATCGCCGTTCTTTCCGGCACGTTGTTGCCGATCTACTCAACGAGTTTCTGAATTGGGATTCAAAATTCTTCACCACCATTGCGCTTCTCATCTTAAAACCTTGGCGCCTGACGAATGAGTTTTTAGCTGGCAAGCGCGTGCGCTACGTAAATCCGCTGCGGCTCTATCTGCTCGCCAGCATCTTGTTTTTCTTTGCGGTGAACTACGCAACAAAAGGAGTTAAGTTCGAACCGGGCAAACTCGAGCCGAAAGATCGCGCCGAACTCGAAGCGGAATTGAAGAACGAAGATTTGCCGCCCGCAGCGCGAGAGAAGTTGGCGGCATTATTACGCGAATCTTCGCCGTCCCTCGCTTCCGAGCCTTCAACAAACACGCCTTCGCCCGTTCCCTCAGGTTCACCGAACGCGTCGCCGTCTTTACCCGCACCCGAAACCGATACGCACAAGAAGCAGTATGGAAAAATAGGCCAGCGACCGTTTGCCGTCTTTGATTCGGATGCAAAAACGTCAACTCCCTTCGAGCGGTGGATCGAAGGACGGGCCAAGGAAAAGATGGGCGAGCATGGAACAAAGATGGGGCTGTTTATAAGCACGCTCTTGAGCAATCTGCCTTACATGATGCTTTGCTGTATCCCGCTGTTCGCCTTCGTTTTGAAAGTTCTCTACATCCGCCGCGGCATTTTTTACATCGACCATCTGATTTACGCGCTTCACATCCACACATTCGCTTACACCGGGATCATGCTGATCGTACTCGCAACAATCGGGCTCAACAGCGCAGTCCCAGGTTTGATCGCGGGCTGGATTATCGCGCTCCTCTGGATCGCGTTCGTAGTGCAAATTTTTTTGTCGATCAGACGTGTTTACCGGCAAGGTTGGTTCATCAGCATTTTCAAATTCCTCTTTGGCGGATTTGTGTATCTAATCGTGCTCGCGGCCGCCCTGGTCGCGACCTTCTTCGCTACACTTTTAATGCCATGAGAAAGATAATCCTTCTCGCTTTTACCTTCGCCGTCTCTGCGGCCTCAGTGTTTTGCGGCGATCGGCACATCGCGTTTGAACGCGATCAGGCTGTCTGGATCGCAAACCTCGACGGCACCGGCGAGAAAAAGATCGCCGACGGAATTTTCCCGGCCATCTCGCCTGATGGAACTCGCGTCGCGTTTAACACCGTCGAAAAAACGAGCGACACAACCTATGTGCGTCACATCGCGGTGGTCGACGTTGCCACGGGAAAAGTTGACGTTTTCAAAGATGTTCCGAGCGACAACTCTTATTACCCAAGCTGGACAACTGACGGGAAACAAATCCTTTTCACCACGCGGCCGCATGAAGTCTGGGACCTCGTCACTATCAATTCCGACGGCACGAATTTCCACGTGCTCAAGCCTGGAGTGCAAAACGAAGTGACCCGCTACTCGCCGATTTGGGCGCGCGACGGCCAATCGGTTTTCTGCGAAGACATGACGAACATTTACCAGATCGGGCTCGACGGCGCGGTTCGCACGCAATGGAAGATTGGCAAGATCGTGCCGAAAGGTGACGTGAGCGGCGATGGCCGCATCGATGTCTCGCCGGATGGGAAACGATTGCTGTTGAGCATCGACATGGGCGAAGAATCCGGGCGCAAAGATTGGGATGGCCCGCTGCCTGCGCTCTGGGCGTTCGATCTCCAATCGCAAAAGGCGATCAGGCTCACGCCGAAAAAACTTTTCGGCTGGGATGGCGTTTGGCTCGACAACGACAATATTCTTTTTCTCAGTCGCGCGGCCGGCGAAAAGAACGACTCAATTTATCGAATGTCCACCGACGGCAAAAATTTGAAACGTCTGATCAAAAACGCGCGCTTTCCGTCTGTCAGCGCACCGTAATCAAGCTGCTGCTGCCGGGCCAATTATTCGCTCTGCGACTGCACGACAGCCGCCATCTCCAGAAGCGATTGCTTCGCCCCCAACGAGTGCCGGCGTTCGTCGAGATCACTAAGCCACGTTTGCTTTTCCAACTGGCGCATAAACAACTCGCGCGCCGCTTCCCGACCTGATCTCTGCGCTTTCAGTTCGAACATCACTTCGGTCAAACCGCTGGGATGCGCCATCAACCACATCCCATTGTGCGTCGAGCGCAGCCCTTCCATTGCGTAAATCTTGAACTGCGAATCGATCAGCACCGGTGTCCCTTCACTCAGCACCACGTAGTTCGTGTGCATCATCGTCAGATCCGCCGGGCCTTTACAAACCCGCGTGGCTGAGTTCCCGAACAGGATCACGACCGGGAACTGCAGGCTTTCGATCTTGGGCGGCGATCTTTTGCTACAGCTCACGCAGAGACTCAAGCAAACGATGGCAGCGACACGCTTCACGACGCGATGAGTGCGCGCGCGCGTTCCAAGGCTTCAGCGATCTTCGTAGCATCCTTGCCTGCACCGCGGGCGTTGTCCGGACGGCCGCCGCCCTTCCCGCCGACAATTGGTGCGATCTGCTCAATCAATTTGTTCGCCTGAAATTTCGAGGTGAGTTCTTTCGGAACGGCAGCAATCAATGAAACATTTCCATCTTTTGCGCCCGCAAGAAAAATCGGGCCGCTGAATTTTGGCTTAAGTGCGTCCGCGACTGCCTGGAGCAATTTCGCATCGGCATTTTGCACTTCGGCAACGCAGAAATCTTTGCCTTCGTGCGACGCCAGCAGCTGAGTCGCGATTTGAGCAGCCCGGCTCCTCAGTTCTGCCTCCGCAGCTTTGGTCGTCGTCTTTTCCCATTCGCGAACATCGGCATCTACTTTTTCGAGATGGGCCGCGCGCCCATCGATCTGTCTCAGTATTTCGGCGGTTTCGGTTTCGGTTTCAAAAGAAGGCAACACCGGAATGTCAGGTTTCTTGCGCGCCAGAGTTTCAAATTTTTCTTGCTGCCGAGCCGCTTCCTCCTTCGCCCACGCGCGTGCTGCATCACCGGCAACCGCTTCGATCCGCCGCGTCCCAGCGGCGATGGCCTCTTCTTTCACAATCCGAAATGGACCGATCTCGCCTGTCGCTCTCACGTGCGTGCCGCCGCAAAGTTCCATCGAGTAGCCATTGAGAGCGCGCGGTGCGCCACCGATCTGTAGCACGCGGACAGTATCGCCATATTTCTCGCCGGAAAACTGAACGATGTCCTTTCGCTGTTTCGCCTCGGAGAACGGGATTTCAGTCCACGAAACCGGCGCATCCTCAGCGATTTTCTCGTTCACCAATCTCTCGACGTCGCGCTTTTGGTCCGGCATAAGCGGCGCGCTTGAGAAATCGAACGTCAGTTTGTCCGGTCCGACATAGCTCCCCTTTTGCGATGCATCACGCGAGACAATTTCGTGCAGCGCCCAGTGCAACAGATGGGTCACCGTATGATGACCCTGAATCAACTTCCGCCGATCAGCATCCACTGAAATGCGCACCGCTTCGCCCGGTTCCGGCGCCCGACCTTGGACAAGCACTGCGCGATGAACGAAAACGTAACCGAGAAACTTTGTCGGCTCGGCCTTCAACGTTCCCTCTTCAACGCTGATCGCCTCTTTCTTCTGGGCCTTGCGCGCGCGCTCGCGCTGTTCGTCCATCCGTTTCTCAAAACCCGCTACGTCGACAGTGAGCCCGCGCTCGCGTGCCATTAGTTCGGTGAGGTCGAGTGGAAAGCCATAAGTGTCGTAGAGCTTGAATGCAAACTGTCCGGAGATGCTTTTCTCAACCGGAAGTCCCGCCTTTGCCTTCTCCGCATTGAACACCATTGCTGCATCGAACATGTGAATTCCCTCATCGAGCGTTTTGTTAAACGATTCTTCCTCGCGGCGAATTGTTTCTTTAATTGTCTTTTGTCTCGCGCGGACTTCGGGAAAGACAGCGCCCATTGTCGTCGCAACGACATCCACAAGTTTGAAGAAGAATGGTTCGTGAAAGCCAAGTGTGCGGCCGTACCGGATCGCTCGACGCAAGATCCGGCGTAACACGTAACCCCGGCCCTCGTTGGACGGAATGATTTCGTCTGCGATTGCAAAACTCAATGCGCGGATGTGATCGGCGATTACACGAAATGCGATATCAATCGTTTCCTGCTCGCCCTCACCACTGCTCTTCTGTTTCGGGAGAGTCGAGGCGTATTTTTTGCCGCTGAGCTTTTCGAGTTCATCGAAAATCGGGCGGAAAACGTCGGTCTCGTAATTGGAAATTGTTCCTGAGAAATCGCTAAGATTTTTTGTGCCCTGAAGAATGGCGACAGCGCGTTCGAAACCCATGCCGGTATCGACGTGGCGCTGGGGTAGCGGCGTGAACGAGCCATCGGGATTCGCATTGAACTGGATGAACACCAGGTTCCAAATCTCGATGCAGCGCGGGTCTCCTTTATTCACCAGCGCGCCACGCGTATCGCCGTCTGGCGTGAGATCGACATGCACTTCCGAGCACGGCCCGCACGGGCCGGTGTCGCCCATCATCCAGAAATTGTCGGCTTTCCCGCTGCTGAGAATGTGAACCTTCGGATCGAGATCGGCTTCGCGAAATAAACGGGCCCAGTGCTCGTAGGCTTCCTGGTCGAACTCGCTCGGTTCTCCGGCGCCGGGCTCATAAACAGTCGCGTAAAGCCGTTGTGCCGGAAATTTCCAGCGTTCAACGAGTAGTTCCCACGCCCATTCGATCGCTTCCTTCTTGAAATAATCACCAAAGCTCCAGTTGCCGAGCATCTCGAAAAACGTGTGGTGATAGGTGTCGAGCCCGACGTCTTCGAGATCGTTGTGTTTGCCACCGGCGCGAATGCATTTCTGCGTGTCGGCCACGCGCGGGGGATTCCACGAAGGTTTCGCCTGCCCAAGGAAAATCGGCACGAACTGGTTCATGCCGGCATTCGTAAACAACAGATTCGGTGCGTCGGGCAGAAGCGACGACGACGGCACGATGGTGTGCTTTTTCTCGCGGAAAAAATCGAGAAATGATTGCCGTATCTCAGCCGACGTCATGGGTAACCACGAATAAACACGAATTCAGGAAACCTGAAACCGCCACTCAAGGCGATGCATTGCTTTAACTGCGAGGTAAAATTCGGCAGGCAAGATGCCCGCCGGCCATACAGCCATGATGGCTGTGCTACGACATTAGCTTTTGTCTTCGTCCAGCTTCACTTTGACGAGCGTCTCGATTTCGTCGTAAAGCGCCTTGTCGTTCTTCAAAGCTTCCTTCGCAGCGTCCCGGCCCTGGGCAAGCTGCGTCCCTTTGTAATTCAGCCAGGAACCCCGTTTTTCGATGACCTGTTGTTCTAACGCGACGTCGAGAAGAGCGCCGACTGACGAAATTCCCTCGTTATACATGATGTCGAATTCGGCCTCGGTGAATGGCGGCGCTACCTTGTTCTTCACCACTTTGACGCGCGTGCGATTACCCGTGACGACGCCGTCGGTCTGCTTAATTGCCCCGATTCGGCGGATATCGACCCGCATACTGGCGTAAAACTTTAAAGCTCTTCCGCCAGGAGTGGTCTCCGGGTTTCCAAACATCACGCCGATTTTTTCGCGGATTTGATTTGTGAAGATGCAGCAGGTCCGTGCTTTTGAAATCAGCGACGTGAGCTTGCGCAATGCCGCGCTCATCAAGCGTGCCTGGGCGCCAACGGTCGTATCCCCGATCTCGCCTTCGAGCTCCGCCCTGGTAACAAGCGCCGCCACGGAATCCAAGACAATCACGTCCAGCGCGTTGGAGCGCACTAGCGTCTCGCATATCCGCAGAGCTTCCTCACCGGAGCTAGGCTGCGAGACGAGTAAATCGTCAAGGTTGACGCCCAGTCTTTTTGCGTAGCCAGGATCCAGCGCGTGCTCGACATCGATAAACGCAGCGAGGCCGTCGCGCTTTTGCGCCTGAGCAATGACTGTAAGCGCAAGCGTTGTTTTGCCGGAGGATTCAGGGCCGAAAACTTCGACTACTCGTCCGCGCGGAAATCCACCGACTCCGAGGGCGCGGTCGATCAAAATGTTTCCAGTCGGAATGACATCGATATCAACGATCCTTTCCCCGCCCAAACGCATGATCGCGCCTTCACCGTAATCTTTGGCTATCTGTTGAATCGCCAGATCGAGGTTCTTATTTCGTGCCGCCGTTAGTTTATCAGCGGCTGTTTTCTCTTCGGTCTTTGTCGCCATATCCGGAAGCACTCTAAGTACGACGCAGGCGACGATTCGCCAAGCAGAAAAGCAAGTAGGCAGCGAATGTTAACGTTCGCGGCCTGCAATTTCGAGTGAACCGATCGTTACGAAACGGTGATGTTGCGCGGCTTGACGTGCTCGGCTTTGGGCAGAGTCAACGTCACAAGGCCCTGCTCGATCTTCGCGCCGGTCGAGACAAAGTTTCACTGCGCCTGCCGGCTTACACTGCCAAGGGCTTGACAATTTTATTGTGAAACGCTTACGAGTCGCATTGTGACCTCGCTAAGCGAAAGCCGCTCGGAACTCGATGCGATTACCGCCGATATCGAGCTCACACTCGTGAGCATCATTCAAGGTGTCGCGCTCACAGTATTGATCGAAACTTCGCGTGAGGTGATCGCCAGATTGGACTGGATGATGTGGCCTTACGTGCTCTCGGGTCTGATTATCATCCTGGTCTTCTGGTCGCGAGTTGTGTTGCACATTCTTACCGTCATACGCTGGCCTTTAGAGTTCGGACACAATTTTCTCTATATTGCTTGTGCGCTCGTGGAGGCGTTTTCATTTGCACAACTTGGCAAGCCTGGGCGCTGGTTTGCGTTCGTAGCAGCATTTCTCGCCGTCGGTTGGTTGCTGTTCGCGTATGATCTGCGCCTCATTCGCATGCGAGTGCGGGATCATACCGGAGATGCTAGCAACTGCTTGTATGGGCTCGTGACGCGCGATCAGTGGCTCAATCTCGGTTTATTGTTGCCTGCTTTCTTTCTCGTGAACGTTGCGTGCGCGGTCGCAATTCATTTGCGGCCCGAGTTTTTTCTAGCGCGAAATGGACATGTCTGGCTCGTCGCGCTGCAACTGATGGCTTTCGCAGGATATTTGTCATACGTCGTGATCTTCTATGCCAAGCTGGCGCCCTTGATCGCGCCGGCGCGCGCGGAATGGCGGGCAAAAAGTCGTGCCAATGGGACGCCCGATTAACTGAGCCGACGCACTCGGAGCTGAGGGTTCAATTCTGCCGCGCGCCGAGACATTTTCACGATAATGAGAAGTCGTCCATCAACAGGTCTATCGAGTTCTTATGAATTTTGGTGGGTGATCGGCTTTTGCCTTTTTGCCGCGGTCCGAGTGCTATTTTTCTCCGCTGCTTTCCCCTTTTTCAATAACGTTGATGAACGCCGGCATTTTGACCTGGTGATCAAATACGCCGAGGGGCACGTGCCGCGCAGCGCGGAACTGATTTCGCCGGCAACGCTTCCTTACCTCTCGCATTATGCATCGCCCGAGTTTCTCTCGGCTCCCGAAGACTTCGAGGGCGGCTACTTCGGACCGATGTGGAAGCATTCTGCCGAAGAAGTCGCACCGACAATTGCAAAAATCGAAGAGATCTGGGGCCGCACGCCTAACCAGGAATCCTCGCAGCCACCGCTTTATTACGTTGTGGCTGCCGCTTGGTTCCACGTCGGTCAGTGGATCGGCGTCAAAGGCGGTAGCGCGCTCTATTGGGTTCGATCTCTCAACATCGTGTTCATGGCCACGCTGGTTTGGCTGGCGTATGTGGCAGCGCGAATGATTTTTCCCGATCAAGTCGCACTGCGACTCGGCATTCCGCTTTTGATCGCCTCGATTCCTCAGGATGCCTTCTACGGAATAGATAACGATGCACTCTCGCCAATTTGCTTCGGACTGACGTTCATCTGTTTGCTTCGATGGCTTCGCTGCAACGCACCAAGTATTGGGCTCGGGATCGCGACTGGGTTGTGCATCGCCGCCGCTTATCTGACAAAACTGAGTAACTTGCCGCTGATTCTCGTCGCGATCGGCGTACTTGCATGGTGGTATCTCGAACAAGCTCGGCGCGGAAAGCTCCGCAGCGCCATCCCTGCGCTTTGTGCGTTGGTCGCTTGTGCGGCAATTCCAAGCATCGCGTGGATGCTATGGATGAAATTCCATTTCGGTGATTTCACCGGCGCCGCCTCAAAAGCGCGGTTGCTTGGGTGGACAGCGAAGCCGTTCTCGGACTGGTGGTCCCATCCAATTTTTAGTGCCCGAGGGAGCTGGATTTTTCTTTCCGAATTAATTGCCAGCTTCTGGCGCGGCGAATTCATGTGGCATGCCCGCACGATCGGCTTCGCAGGGATGGATCTGTTCTACGTCTTGTCATCGGTTGGTTTTGTTCTTATAGCGATCACTTCGCTGCTTCGAAAAGGAGCTAAGAATCTCAGCGAAACCCAGCGTCGCGCGCTATGGATAGCTGCTGCCTGCTTTGTCACGACTGCGCTTTTTCTCGCTTTTCTCTCGCTTCAGTTCGATTTCGGCGCCTGCATCAATCCTTCTCGCGAACGCCCTTATTTCTTTCAAGGCCGTTTAATGGCGGGCGCAATGATCCCGTTTGCGACGCTCTACATTTATGGCTTGAATCGCCTGCTCCGCGCGACGCCGGCACTTGTGCTTGCGACCATTGTCGCAGTCACCGTTGCCATCACCACTTCAGAGTTCCTAGCGAACCGTGTCGCGTTCAGCAGCGCCTATAACTGGTTTCACATGTGAAGGCAGCTGAGTCGTGCTGTCGAGATAAAGCACAACGAATGCGATTCCGAGTAACGGCTGGAGAACTTTTTCCAGAATGCCCAGCGTAAAAGCAAGAAGATCAAACCCACGAGCCTGCTGGGCTTCAGTCAGCTGTTGCAGAAGCGTCTGCGGATCCTGCGTCGTTACGAATTTAACAATATAGTTCTGCAGCGTCGTCCACTCGGGACCCAGCCTGACCGCCAGCACAAAGGCAAACCAGAGCGACGCAATCAAGGCTCCGCGCCACAAAGGCCGTTGAAACCAGGGGAGATCGCGGCCACTGCGCGCGAGATTTCTGCTATCGCGTAATGCGTCGATGAATCCCGCATTTTCAAGGACGGCGAACTGCTGCCAAAACAGAACGTTGACGAAAAAACGACCGAACATCCAAACCTGCAGGATGAGCAAAGCCAGCGCGAAAATGGCCAACAACAACGAAGCCGCACCGGCAAGAGCGATGGCCCCAATTACAAACCCAAATACTATCAGCAGGAAAAACACGGTGTAGACGAAGATGCACAGCGCGGCGATGCGCGGCCAAAACCTGACTGCTTGATTGAGGACCACAATCAGACCGGGCCGCTGTCCGCGCGCAATTTCAGCCGTAAGAATTTGGATTCCCCCGATGTAAACAGGCCACAACACAATCGAGAGGATAAAGGTAAGAAAGGCGAAGCCTGCGGCCAGAACTGAGCGGACGTCAACGTTGGAGCCCTGTGGAGGCTGCACGAAGGCAGTTATCAACTGACTGCATATGGACGGCAGCAGCACTAGCAGCACGAGACCAAGGAATTGGAAAAACCCTTTTCGATAAATCTGAAAGGTCTCGGCTAAAATCTGATTGAAACTGCGACGCGAGACTTGTACGGGAGGTTCTGTCAGTTGTGTGACGGCTTCTACACTTGGCGTCACACTGAACAATCCCGGAATTTCACCGGCTGTTATCCAAAAATCGACATTAGCTCGCCGCGCATCATTTGCCGGGAGCAATCGCCCCTCTGCTTTCCACTCACAGAGAGTATCGAGGTTGGCCGGTCCATATTCCTTTCCATGGACACGCACGATCCATTCTTCGGACATACCTTGATCATCCGGCATCATGCATTCAGAATCCAGCACGAGCCTTTCCAATGAAATTGCTGCTCATTGACGGTCATTACTATGTTTACCGGTCGTTTTTCGCTATCCCGAATCTATCCAATTCGCGCGGCGAACCGACGAACGCGATTTTTGGCTTCACGAAAACGTTGCGGCTAATGGTGAAACATTTGCAACCGGAGTTAGGCGCAGTGGTTTGGGACGAAGGCGTGCCGCAGAAACGGGTGGAGCTGCAGCCAGCGTACAAGGAGACGCGCAAAGAGATGCCCAAGCCCATGATCCCGCAGCTGGAGTTTATCCAGAAACTCACACCTCTGCTGGGTTTTCGAAACATTTCCCTTCCCGACACCGAGGCTGATGACCTGATGGGCTGTTATACCATCGCCGCGTGCAAGCGGGCCGGAATGGAAGTCGTGCTCGCAACCAACGACAAGGACCTCTATCAGCTCGTCGGGCCTTTCGTCAAAGTCTATACCACAGCGAAAGCAGATCTCGCCTCGCCCAAGGACGCATTCGCGTTGCTGAGCGAAGATCAGGTCACTGCAAAATGGAACGTTGCACCTGCCCTTATCGGCGATGTGCTCGCCTTGACCGGCGACTCGGTCGATAACATTCCAGGCATCGGCCTGGGTCGCAAAACCGCTGCTGCATTGATTCACGAATTCGGCGGGTTGGAACCTCTGTTGCATAATCTCGACAAGGTAAAAAGCGTGCGAACCCGGGAGAAGCTGGCCAACGCTCGCGAGCAAATCTTGCAGAACAGAAAAATGGTCGAGCTCGACTGCCGGATGGAATTGCCCGTCCCAATCGATGAGCTTCAAATCAAGCCCGAATACGCTGCTTTGATCGCGGCGCTGGAAAAGTGCGAGTTCAAGTCCCTGCTACAAGAAGTGCGCGAGGAAGCTGAGCGGACTGTCGCTCACACGCAGACCGAACTTCTCTAAAAACATGTTGGTGCTTTCCAACGCCAAAAACGCCACGTCGAATGTGTGGCGAAGGGTAGCCATAAGGCCCTGAGCCCCACGGTTTAACATCAGACACGAATTTTTCGTAAAAATTTCGAACAAACTCTGGGAGCGGCTGTCAAACGTAACAGGTTAAGGCGATTCGGGCGGTAGCGCGAGTTTCTAAGATTCGTTGTTTCTCCTTAACGTGCGCTGCCCGAATCTTTTTTTGTTCAGCGGCAAATAACCCGGCAAATCACTGATTGCCGGCATTCAATCCGAGCGCACTTTGAACATGCGTGTTTCATAGACCCGCTCGCATTTCGCAGTTATTGTGCGCATTTTCCTGCGCTCATGAAGCCAAATCGTTGCGATCCGATCGCCGCCGCCCTTAAAGAAGATATCGGCGATGGCGACGTCACGACTGACTTTTTCGTGCCGGAGAAGGTGCACGCAACCGGACGCATCGTTGTGCGGGAAAAAGCGGTCGTCGCCGGCACCGGAGCAGCTGCGGAAGTTTTTCGGCAGGTCGATCCTGCGACGGATGTCCAGATTAATCGCCGTGACGGCGATGACGTAGGACCCGACGACGTCATCATCGAAGTGCGTGGTTTTGCACGTTCTGTTCTGAAGGCGGAACGCGTTGCGTTAAATTTTTTGCAACGTCTCTGCGGCATCGCAACGCTGACGCGCGAATTCGTTAACGCGGTCGGGAACCATTCGGCGAAGATACTCGACACGCGGAAAACCACGCCCGGGTTACGCGCGTTGGAAAAGGCTGCAGTACTCGCTGGTGGCGGCGTTAATCATCGTTTTGGGTTGTACGACATGGTCCTCGTAAAAGACAATCATCTGGCCACACTCGGAGATCTTTCCAATTTTGCCGAGCGAATTTGTCGGCTGCGCCAAGAGCGGCCAAACATCCGGATTGAAGTAGAGGCTGACGACCTTGAACAAGCCCGCGCTTTTGTCGAGGTCGACGGCATCGACGTTATCCTTCTCGACAACATGACGCCCGCCCAGATTCGGGAAGCTGTGGCGTTGCGAAGGAACAATATTAAGTTCGAAGCAAGCGGCGGTATCACATTGAAAAACGTGAAGCGGGTGGCGGCTACGGGCGTCGATTACATTTCCATTGGGGCGCTAACGAATGCTGCGCGCGCGATCGATATCTCGCTGGAAATGACGCATGTCCCAGGCTGAGAGTGTGGATCGACTGATCGCTGGTGAGCTGCAAGCCCACTTCGCTTGCGCCACGATCGGCCGGCAGATCGTTGTTCTCGAACAAACGGCCTCGACAAACGATGCGATTCTCCAAGTCGTGACTGCGAATTCAAACGCCGGTCTGGTTCTGTTTGCCGAACATCAGACTGCCGGGCGCGGTCGACGTGGCAACCGGTGGGAATCGGCGGCGGGGAAGGGTCTGTGGTTTTCAATCCTTTTGCGACCTGGGATTCAAGTCAACGATTCCGGGCGGCTCACGATTTGGGCAATGGAAAGTATTTGCGACATCATCCGAACCCAGTTTGCGCTCGAACCAGCCATTAAGTTGCCAAATGATGTTCTGCTTTGCGGCCGCAAAGTAGCGGGCGTTCTGGTGGAGATGCGCGCTCAACAGAAGGCGCCGCACGTGGCTATTGTGGGAATCGGAATCAACGTCAACCATTCGGTGGAAGATTTCCCGCCAGAACTGCAAAACCGCGCAATCTCACTTGCGATGGCGCTGCATCGACCGGTCGACCGCCAGCAGCTTGCGGTTGCCATCCTTCGAAATCTGAATCGGACGTATCGCGAAAAGTTCGTTACGGAAGTTGGAACGTTACAAGGTCAAAAAAGTTAAAGCGTCCCGGCCCCGCCGTTGAAATTTTGTAGTGCTTTTAACTTTTCGACTCTTCTGCCAACCACTGGCGATAAACTTGCGGCGAAATTTCCGATGGCTTGATCTCGCTGCGTCCGCCCCAGAAAACGTTTGTGTAAGAAACCGGGATGCTGCTCGCGCGAAGATGCCGATCGATGGCGGCCTTATGATTGAGGAGCAGTTGTTTGTCAGTGCCGTGCGCCACGGCCATGACGTTGACGTTCTTGAATTCCGGTCCGGCCTCGCGCCAATAACAATGCGTCAGGATATGGTGACGACCAACCTCGCCGCCCGCTTCAATTTCACGGCCGGCTGGCACCGCCCAATGAAACAACGCGTTGAAGCGCGTGACGCGCACACCGCCCGCTGATGGTTTCACATGCTCCAGAAAAGTCGAAAAGCGCCCTATGATTTTCCGTACGCTCAATTCTTCTGCTACGCGGAAGAATTTTTCCGGTGGCACGCCCGCCTCATTGGCACGCCCGAGCCACGGTGAGGGTTTAATCTCTTCCGGAGCGAATTCGCGTTTCAGCGTGAGTAAGACATTCCACTCCTCGTCCGTGAGATCGACAATCTGCACCGGAATCATTTTTGCCGGCTCTTCTGCCTTGCTACCCGGCTCAACCGTTTTGCGGCGAACATGACCGACTCCGAGGGTGAAAATTCCTTTAGCCGGCATCAGCCGAAAACGCTCGGCGCCAACTTTTTTCGCCAGCAATTCGCAATGCTCCTGCAATGAAAATCCGTGCGGAACTTTCAGCGTCGTCCAAAGCTTGTAGTCCGATCCGGCGCTCACGGTGTCAGTGGAACGAAGCACCACATGACCCGAAAACGGATCGCGCTGAAACATCCAGTCGAACGCGGTGTCGATCTTGTCCTCGGGAACTTTCCATGCCACCAGCGCGCCTTCAGCGAGATTCGTTGCAAGCAAAGTTTGACGGACGCGCCGGATCGTTCCCGCGCGCAGCATCGCGCCAATCCGTGCCATGACGACATCGACACCTACACCCGAGCGCCGCGCGATCTCCGCGAACGGCTCGCGCACGAATCCTTCGATCTTGTCCTCTGAGATCGCCAGAATTTTCGCGTTGATTGAATCGTTATGTTCTACCGGCAACATCCCGATACTAATTAGCGCGCCACCGAGTAAGTTGTCCAATACCGTGGTTCGATATCCTGATGGTCTTTCCCTGCTCGAAGCACGCGCCTTGTTTTTTCGTGACGCTAAGCTCGGCCCGGACGGCGGCTATGGCGACCGCTGGGTGCGCGTCGAAACGAAACCAATCCCTTTTTATTTTCCCAATTGGCCAGCGCGCGTCGCGGCAGCGCGGTTGCACGATCTGCATCACATCGCGGCCGAGTATGAAACAGATTGGCCAGGGGAAGCGGAAATCGCCGCGTGGGAAATTGCGAGTGGCTGCGCGCGTTATCACGCAGCGTGGATCCTTAACTTTGGCGGATTCGGTGCCGGGCTTGTTGTTGCACCGAGGAGACTTTTTCGCGCGTTCCTGCGCGGACGTCGCGCAAAGACAAATTTATATAAGAGTGGCTTCGATGAATCGCGGCTTAATGATATCACGCTCGGAATGTTGCGCGATCAACTCGGGTTGCGCGCGGCGCTTCCATCCGCCAATACCGCCGACGTTGGGCTGTTCCTTCTTTGGTGCATCCCGTCCGTGCTCGCCTGGCTGCCGCTTCCGTTTCTCACTCTTATCCTTTTCTGGCTGATCGTGCGCTCGAAATTTTAGATTACGTTAAACTCAGGCCGCGCAAATAAACACGGCCGCAAAGTGACAGCTAGTGCCTGCAAGCACGAACAGGTGCCAGACAAAATGGGCATAGCGCAGCCGCTCATTCGCGAAAAACAAAGTGCCCGCAGTGTAAGCGATGCCGCCGACGACTAGCCACAGCACCGCAGGCCACGGAATCGTCAGCACAAGCGGACGTATAAAGATGACTCCAATCCACCCCGTCCCGAGGTAGAGCGTCATCGCAAGTTTCCGATGACGCAGCGCACCGCGTGTTGCTTTCATCACCACACCGAACAGTGCGAGGGTCCAGACGATGCACAGCATGGTTAGGCCGCCGGCGTCCCGCAACGGACCGAGGGCAAATGGCGTGCACGTTCCCGCGATTAGCAAAAAAATCGCCGAGTGATCCATCACTTGGAGAAAAGATTTCACACGCGTCTGCGGCCAGGCGTGATATAGCGTCGAACCGAAATACACTAGCAACATCGTCACGATAAAAATGATGGTACCGACAAGGAAAAAGGCGCTGGCGTGGCGGAACGCTGCGAGAAGGAGAACCGGCGCGCCGATTATCGCCCCTACGAGTCCTATCGCGTGGCTGATACTATTCGCCAGTTCCTCGCCAGGTGATTGCGTGCGCCTCGCGAAGTTCAGCGACTGGTCAGCAACATTCATTGTTAAGCGTCATGCAACGCGCTTCGAGCGCTTTTGCCAAGCAAAATGACGACTCGTGTTAGCCGTTGAACGTTGAGCGCCTGCCGCGCCGTAGCGTTGCGTAGGCGGGTGGGGCATTGAAAGTTCGCTTGATGATCAAAGCTATTTTCTTCGACGCAGTCGGCACGCTCTTCGGGTTAACGAAGACTGTAGGCGACCATTACGCCTATGTCGGCGGCGAGGTAGGGTTAGATCTGGATGCGCAAAATCTCGAGCGCGCATTTCACACCGCGTGGAAAGAAATGCCGCAGCGCGCCGCCATCAATGGTCCGCGAGAGAATGACGATAAAGGCTGGTGGCGTGAGCTCGTGAATCGTGTCCTTGAGCAGGTCGCGCCTTCGTTGAGCGAGCTCGATCGTGACAATTTTTTCGAGGTCGCTTATGAACACTTTGCTGAAGCAGGGGTTTGGGAGCTTTACCCGGAGGTTCGCGAGGTCTTGGAAGAGTTATGGCCCCGTTTTCAGCTCGTCGTAATTTCGAATTTCGACGGACGTTTGCGCCTTATTCTCCAGCACCTCGCTGTCTCGAAATTTTTCAGCCAGATTTTCATTTCCAGCGAGCTCGGCGCCGACAAACCCGATCCGGAAATTTATCGACGCGCAGTCAGATTAATGGATCTGCAGCCAAACGAGGTCCTGCATGTTGGTGATGATCGCCAACGCGACTGGGAAGCAGCGACCGCGGCTGGCTTGTCGGTCTTTTGTTTAGACCGACCGAGGAATTCGCTGCGCGATTTGCTGACGTGGGTCGGCCGGGACTCGAACCCGGAACCAACGCCTTAAAAGGGCGCTGCTCTACCGATTGAGCTACCGACCCTGCGCAGGCTTCACTTTCTAATGCCTGTGAGATTTTTCAATGTACAATGAGCGGCGCCAGACATGATCTCGCACGAACACAAATGCATTTTCGTGGAGGTGCCTAAGACTGGTTCGACCAGCGTCAGGGCTATCCTGGGCAAAGCATGGAAACCGCATCTGAATCTATGGCAGATCAAAAATCAGATGGAGACGAATTGGACACGCTACGGCGGCAGAAAAAACCGGATTCTGGCCGCCCTATATTTGCTGCGTTCGGAGAAGCACCGAAGAGAAATCGGAGGCAAACAATTCGAGACTTATTTCAAGTTTGGATTTGTGCGCAACCCGTGGGACCGCGTTGTCTCTCTTTACGAACGCAACGAAGCGTTACAACTCAGAGAGCAAATGACCTTCGACGAATTTGTCGATTGGATTCAATACAGCAGCGCAACCTGCGTTCACTCGTCCCCGCATCGTTATCAATTGGATTGGTTTGTTGATCCCAATGGAAGCGTGCTCGCGGATTTCATCGGAAAGTTCGAACAGTTAGACGAAGACTGGGCGTTCGTTGCGCAAAAGCTTGGTGTAAGCAAAAAGCTACCGCATAGTCGGGCGAATCCACGTGATCGCCACTACACCGAGTATTACAATCCGCGAACGCGCGACGTGATTGCTAACAAGTTCAGAGTAGATATTGAACGCTTTGGCTATGAGTTTGCCGGATAAGATAAGAGCCATCGTGCTCACCTGTGATCGCTATCACGTGATCACCCGCCATATGATTTATCACTACGACCGGCTATGGCCGAATCATCCATTTGTTTTTCACATTCCCTACCAGGAGGTTGGCGGAACCGATACCAAGCGAATTAAGTATTTCCCCTCACCGCCCGACATCAAGGGTACCGTGCTGCATTTGCTCGCAGAGATTGATGACGAAGAGTGGATCTATTGGTGCGTGGACGACAAATACCCGATCCAGCTTCCCACCGATAAGGTCGCCAGTCTCATTTCTCATGCCATGCGCTCGCCACACATCGATGGTCTTTTGTTCTGCAGATGCAGGGCAACATTGAGCAGCCCATGGTTCACTCTTCACCCTCACAAAACTAAAAACCTGTTTGGCGATGTTTACCTGGAGCGAAAGACTTGGTCCCAAATATGGATCCATCAGATCCTGCGGGCCAAAGTGCTCAGGCACCTGTTTAAGCATTTGCCCGACCACATTCCAAGCGCGAAAGCAATGGATGATTTGAAAGATGAGGTGCCAAAGCTGCCCGAGCACCGACTGTTTGTGACGGAGAAAAATTATGCAGTATTTGGAGAGAGCACCAGAAAGGGCGACATCACGCAAAACTGCTACGAGAGCATAGTAGAGGCAGGGATTGAGCTGCCGGAATGGTTTCAGCAGCCGACCGGCGAATACGTGACGCTCGGAAAGCTATAGAGCTCTGATGTAATCGACGTTTGCGAACGGATCTTCTTCATCCCGATCCAGCCGCAGATAGTCGGCAATCGATACAGCTTTCGAAATAATTCCTCGGAATTTTTTCCGGTCCCAGTTTTCAGGACTTTGCGTCGGCGTGAAATAATACGAGATCATCCGGTCCCATGGGTTTCGCACGCAAGTGAACTTACAAAGATTGCGAAACTGCCCGTCTCCGAGGGCATCACGATATTCGCGGAGCGTGGAGTGCTTCTTGACGTTGTAGTTTGGGTTGCGCAGTCCGAACCGCTCGATCCCGTCCTGCTCCTTGCGTAGAGCAACGAGCTGATCCTCGGAATAATCACACAGTGCGCTCTGAATCGAGTTTCCGGCAGTCTTTGGAATATGAACAAAAAGAAAACGCTTCTGTAAGGAGATCATTCGCGAGAGCTCAATGTACGACGCGTTGTTAAGTCACGCGAGCGCTGGCGAGCATTTGTGGAGCGTGCGAGAAGTTCCCTCGGGAAAATGATTCTTTCTCACAAATACAAATTCATCTTCATCAAGACGGCAAAAACCGCCGGCACCAGTATCGAGGTGTTCCTCTCGAAGCACTGCGGCCCGAGAGATATCGTGACGCCGATTGGGCCGCCGGTCGAAGGACACCAGCCGCGAAATTACGAGGGATTCATCAATCCAATTCCCGAAATCCTCGAACGACCAGGCAAACTTTTCTTTGCGCTGCGACACTCCATGACGAGTCATGAGAAATTTTATAATCACATGCCGGCGCGTGAGATCAGAAACCGCGTTCCTGCCGACATTTGGAACGCTTATTTCAAGTTCTGTGTGGAACGAAATCCGTGGGACAAGGTTTTGTCGCACTACCACATGCACGCCGCGCGCGAAGGCGGTTCACTGACACTCGACGAATATCTCGCCCGCGGGAGGTTTCCCATTAACTACTTCCGCTACACCGACCGCTCAGGCACGAAGATCATCGTCGATCGCATTATTCGCTATGAGAACCTGCTTCCCGGTCTCAACGAAGTGTTCTCGCAACTAGGCATCCCCTTCGACGGAAAGCTCGGCGTAGCCGCGAAATCAGAATATCGGACCGATCGCAGGCCATATCAGGAAGTATTCAATGACGAACAACGGAAAGTCGTAGAAAACGCATTCGCCAAAGAAATCGAACTGCACGGTTATCGGTTTTGAGTGGTTGCGATGATGCCCGATTGCTTAAATTCTTAGCTTGTCTCGCGCGGATTCCTGCCAGCGGTGAATCTCACCGGTGAGACGTGAAATCACCGAGGCGTATTGGCGGTCCGAATAAAGGTTGCGCGTCTCAAAAGGATCATCTTTCAAGTTGAATAGCTCGTTGGAATCTTTGTCGCGCAGGCAAAGCTTCCAGCCATCTGGAGACACAACTGTCCGGGTGGATTCTTCGACGGCGCGTTTGATCAGGCGTCGCCGAGCGAGCCTGGTACCCTTTTTGATTTTTGTGCGGTTCGGCGCCCATTCTAGAAATACGTTGTCTGGCGGCGCTGCTGCTTCGTTGATGACAGGCAGGAGACTTTTCCCAGCGCACTGGGGATGGTTCGGTTGGCCGAGAAGATCGAGTAACGTCGGCACGAAATCGATGTGACTGACTGGTTGCTGAATGGTTTTGCTCCGTGTTTCGCCAGGCCGCCGGATCAAAAATGGAACGCGCGCAGCTTCTTCGAACATCGTTTCTTTTCCGAAAAGATGATGCGCGCCAAGGCTGTCCCCGTGGTCGCTCGTGTGCACGACGATCGTATCATCGCACAAGCCGAAGCGCTCCAGACATGCAAGAATGGCGCCGATGCTTTGATCGACCAGAGTGACTAATCCGAGATAACGTTGCTTGATGCTGCGATATTCGTCCGGTGTGATTCCGAAGAACAACTGCGTGGGCAGGCGTTCCCGGTCCAGGATCGCCTCCGCCTGCTGCCATTCGCGCATTAAACGATAGCGCAGCGGAATATCTTCGCTCTCCGGTAGAATGGCAGTCTTATCCAGTTCCACTTCATTGAGCGGATGCTCGTCGTTGAGGGGGCCGTGGTACGGCGAGTGTGGTTCCACGAAGCCAACGACCAGAATGAACGGATCGCGCTGATGTTTTTCGATGAATTCGCATGCGTGTTTCTCCAGAAATCTTGGCCGCGACAGTTCCAGCGGCAGATTGCTGATGGCCAATTCTGAGAATCGCTCATTCGATTTGTCGGGCGTGATGTTTTTTGAGAGTAGGAAATTTGTGTAGTCGCCGTGGTCATCAGTGGAAACCCACTGCTGAAATCCGCGTCCGGCAGGTCCGTCCTCGCCGAGATGCCATTTGCCCAGGTATGCGTTGCGATAGTCCTTGTCCTCCATCAGTTCAGGAAAAACGAGAAACCGCTGATCGAGTGGCACGCTATTGCGGGTGCAGCCGTTGATGTGCGGCCACGTGCCTGTCATCAGTGATGAGCGCGAAGGCGTGCAAACCGGATGCGTGACGTACGCCCGCTCGAAGATCACCGATTCAGACGCGAGCTTGTTGAGATTCGGCGCGTGAACCTTTACGCCCCCGTAGCAGGCAAGCGTATCGGCTCTCTGCTGGTCAGGCAGAAAAAGGATGAGATTCTGCTTGCGGTCTGCGGGCATGATTTTCAGGTCACGCACTAAATCAGCGCTGGGCGCCGACTGCAATGGTTCAACTGTAGCTGTCGCCCTGTGGGCGACGCGCACGGCTTCCCGGAGTGAAGCCTTCTGAAATCTCAAGTGGGACTGCGCGGGCATGTCCGGCCTTTGAAAGCGGCGACATGTCGCCGCACTCCAAAAATCATCGCAAGATTTGCCGTTTCGATGTTTCATGGTCGGCATGAAACGATTTTTGATCTTCTCGGTAATCGGAGCGTCAATCGCTGCGATGGCGCACGGCGCAACAAATTTCGATCTGGCGGCGAAGGCGACAAACGAGCTCGCAGTCAATCTTCACCACCAGCTTGCTAAAGGCGACGAGAACCTTTGCATCTCCCCTTATTCAATCGAAACCGCGCTGGCCATGACCTTTGCTGGCGCCGACGGCGAGACACGCACGGAAATGGCTCGTGTCCTACATCTCACAAACGACGCCGGCGTCTTCGCCTCTTTCTCCGCGCTTCAGCATTCGCTGGAAGAGATGAGCGCGAACACGGCTGAGCTTGCAAAACAATCGAAGAAATTTGGTGGGCCGAGTGAACCGATCGCGCTGAACATCGCTAACAGGCTCTTTGCGCAAAAGGGCTATCCGTTTCGCGAGACTTATCTGTCACTGGTGAAGCAAAATTTCGGCGGGGCATTTGAGCCCATTGATTTCGTTGCCGATCCCGCAGCAGCTACGCAGCACATCAACAAATGGGTCGCAGACCAAACCCGTGATCGGATTCGCGATCTGATTCCGGGAGGGGCGCTGGATAAAACTACCCGCCTCGTGTTGGCGAACGCGCTTTATTTGAAAGCACCTTGGGCAAGCGAGTTTTCCGAGTACGCGACGAAGCCGGAGCCGTTCTTTGTCCACGGCGGCACATCTTCGGATGTCCCGATGATGCAGAAAACGAGCGATCACTTCGGTTACGCCAGGCGCGAGGGATTCACGGTCGTAAGCCTCCCCTATGCAGGCGAAGAGCTACAGTTTGTTGTTCTGCTTCCCGACGAGGTAAATGGTCTGCACTCGCTCGAATCAAAGCTGACCGGTGAGTTGCTGGCTCAATGCACAAAACTTGAAAGGCGCGACGTCGATCTTCATCTTCCAAAGTTCAAGCTCCAGCCGCCGACGATCGCTTTGGCCGAAAATTTTGAAGCGCTCGGGATGAAAACCGCGTTCGACAAGCCGCATGGCAGCGCAAACTTCGACAAGATCGCGCCACGAAAACCGAATGATTACCTCTACATCTCGCAGATCTTTCACAAAACCTTTATCGCGGTCGACGAAAAAGGAACCGAAGCGGCTGCCGCCACGGCCGTGACGATGATGGCGGCGGCGGCGGCTTTAAGGTCACCTCCCCCGCCGCCAATCGAAGTCAAAGTCGATCGGCCATTCGTCTATGCAATTCAGCACGTGCCCAGCGGTGTGTGCCTTTTCCTGGGCCGCGTGACCGACCCTCGTTGAATGGATGTCTCGACCATTGCCAATCTGGTCAACGCGTTCGCGGTGACGGCAGGCGTCATCTTTGCGGCCGCGCAAATCAGGTACTATCGCCAACGGAGACAACGCGATGCGATGCTTGAGCTCGTGCGGTCATTCCAAAGCCCAGCTTTCACCAGTGCGCTTCGCCGCGTGCTGTCTTTGCCGGATGGAGCGGACGCGCAAAAAATACGCGAAGTGCTCGGACCTGACGGGGAAGATGCCGTCTATCTGGTTTCGCTGACTTGGGAAAGCATCGGTCTATTGTTATTTCGCCGCGAACTCAGCCTTGATCTCGTGGATGATTTCTTTAGCGGTCCGATTCTTCTCTCCTGGAAGAAGCTCCAGGTTTGGGCCGAGGAATGGCGTCGCGAGCTAAATCGCGAGACCGGCTCCGAATGGTTCCACTGGCTGGCGGAGAGAATGATGGAACGAGAGAAACTTTCGCCGCCTGTGCCAGCCTACATTGCACATCGCACATGGCGTGAACCACGCCGGCGTTTAGCCAGGGATGGATTAGTTGGGTCAGATTCGCGTTAGATCAAAGGCTCTCCCTCACTCGCGTAGCTAAGCCTGCCGTCCACAATATGCGCCGCAGATGTAAACGGATGCGGCTCGATTTTGTTTGCGTCGAGGATGTGCATGACCTCAATCCCGGCTGCTTTGAGATGGTCCGAGATCAGCGAGCGATGGCAGCGCCACCAAACTGCTTCCGCACACATGATCGCGGCGGGGCCGGCTTTATGAGTGACCTCGAGCAGGCGCTTGATACCCTGCTGGAATTCCTCTGTTTCCATGTAATCGGCATAACCTCGGAATGATACGTTGCGCCACGCCGTGCTGCGCGAATCCGGCCTCGCTTTTCGTCGTCCGCCGAGCTCGGGAAAATGTTCGTAGCGAATCGCGCGTGCGTTCAGCGATTGCGCCAGTGCTTCCTTGTTGAACTGCGGATACCGCTTCGACCCCGGCAAAGATCGCACGTCGGCCAGCACCTTGATTCCGTTTTCTTCCAGCAACGAAATGAAGACCTCGATGTTGCGCGTTGAGTGGCCAATCGTCCAAATCCGCGAAATCTTCTCTTTTGATTGCGATTCCATTATCAGTACGTTCTTCAAACATCAGGAGATTCGAAAATGAAGAAAATATTCTTATCCATAATTGTTGGACTCACTACATTGGCACTCGTGGAAGCGGCAGAAACACAAACTCAACCCGAACCCGGTAAACCAGCGCCAGATTTTAGTCTCGCCACGGGCGATGGCTCTCAGGTCAGCCTGAAAGATTATCGCGGCAAATGGATAGTCCTCTATTTTTATCCGAAAGATTTCACCAGCGGTTGCACCATGGAAGCGCGCAATTTCCAGCGCGATTTGGCAAAGTATGAAGGGGTGGGTGCAGTAATTCTCGGTGTGAGCGTCGACACTGCGCAATCGCATAAGGATTTTTGCGCAAAGGAAGGGCTGAATTTCAAATTGCTCGCCGATCCGGACGCGAAAGTCTCGACCGAATATGGGTCGATAATGGATTACAAAGGAAGCAAACTCGCGGCGCGGAACACGTTCATCATTAATCCAAAAGGCGAAATCGCGAAGGTCTACACCAGCGTGAAGCCGGCTGACCACAGCGAGCAAGTGCTGAAAGATTTGGCCGAGCTAAAGAAAAGCTAAATCACGCTGGAGGTCACAAATGGCAGCTCAAAGAAAATCCATCGATTGCAGGGATTATCCGAGCGAGAAGAATTGCTCGCTGAAAATTTCCGGCACGGAGGAAGAAGTGCTCGACGCGGCGGTGCGGCATGCCGTCTCGGCCCACGGCCACGAACAGACGCCGGAATTACGCGAGCAAATCAAATCGATGCTCAAGGACGAGAGCGATTAGTCCTCCAATCGTTTGTGGCGTAGGCCGCGCCGGATGACGAATCCTCACGGTGTCGTATCAGGTCGGCTGTAATGAGCCGCCGGCTCACCCTGTTGCTCGCGATTGGCGTCGCATATTTCATGGTGATGTTCTTCGGTCACTTGCCTGACCATCTAATTTTGTTCCCAACAAGAGCGCCGATTGATGCTGGCGGTGCCGTTCGCAAAACAATTCCGTTTCAAAGCGGCGAATTGGAAATGTGGATGGCAAGATCGCGTCGAGCGCAGCAACAAGGTCACGCGGATATTTTCATTCTGCGCTTTTACGGCAATGCGGATCGCGCCGAGCGCTGGCCGGCCGAAGAGGCCGAAATGTGGAGCGATCGCGCGGTTGAAATCTGGGGAATGAATTATCCCGGATTTGGAGGTAGCACGGGGCCAGCGCGGCTTTCATCAATCGGCCCGGCGGCGCTTGCGGCCTTTGATGAACTAAAACATCACGCGGACAATCGGCCAATCGTTCCCTTCGGGGCAAGCATCGGCACGACGGCAGCGCTTCATGTGGCAGCGCACCGTCCGGTCGCCGGATTAATTTTGCAGAACCCACCGCCGCTGCGCGAGATGGCCCTTCGTCAGTTCGGATGGTGGAACCTGTGGCTGTTAGCGGGTCCCGTCGCGCTACAAATGCCGCGAGATCTCGACTGCATTCAAAATGCGAGAACGACTCGTGTCGCAGCGATCTTTTTGTTAGCAAAAAAGGATGAAATAGTTGCGCCGCGGTTTCACCGGCTGGTTGTCAACGCGTACGCCGGGCAAAAACGCGTGATCGAATTGCGCGGCGCCCATCATAATGATCCGATCGAAGGCGCGGCGCTGGCAGATTTGAATAACGCGCTGGATTGGCTGCTGGTGAAGGCGAGTTCTCGTTGATGGGTAGCGCACGCCAGTGAATTTTCGGCGATCGCAGGCGTATCATTTGCCGCTCGATTTTCAGATTCGGTCCCCTTTAAGCTCAGTACGCCATGCAAAACGCGCAAAACCTGATGAGCAGTTTCGAGTTCATCGCTGCGCTGATGTCAATAATCATCGGTCTGGGTGTGACCAATCTGCTCGCTGGAGCCGGCCGCGCATTCTATCGGCGCAAAGAAAACCCGCTCGATGAGGTCCACATTGTCCTCACCGTCGCGACTTTGCTGCTGCTGGTTTTGCAGTGGTGGGTCACATTCAGATGGAACACCGAACTGAACTGGACTTTTGACAAGTTCCTAGTTCTAACTGCATGGACCGTCACGCTGTACCTGCTCACAGTTTTTCTGTACCCGCCCGATCTTTCGGAGGCGGAAGAGCACCAGGGCCGCTTCGAACGAAACCGCTCAGGGTATTACTCCACGTTCATTGCGATGTGTTTGCTCGACATCGCGCAAACGGCAGTTCACGGCGAACTTTTTCAGCCAGTGTGGTACGTGCCGTTCGTCGGACAATATGCGCTGCTCGCCGTCGGCGGTCTCTGTGCGCGCCGACGCGGTTACGATCGGTTTTTTGCGTGGTACCAGCTAGTCACGCTGCTAGCGTGGGCATTGGTGTTTAGAAGACTTCTGGTGGGAAATGCGATGCCCTGATTGGAAGCTATTCGCCACGCGGTGCTTTTGGCTCATTCAGGGCTTAATCGCTACCCATTCATTCCGCGCACGAGAATCAGCGACAGCCTGCACGACGCGCATGTATCGAATGCCGTCTTCGAAACTTGGTTGCGGATGCACGCGACCTTTTGATTTAACGGCCGCGAGAAAATCTTCTTCCACGCGCCACTCGCCGTCCAGTTCCGGTGGAACATCGATTACGTGCAGCGCGCGATCTCCGTGCTTTCCCGCTTGCACGACGTCGGATGTGAAATCGTACGTCAGCGTGCCGACGCTGCCGTAAATTTCGAGCCGGTCGCCTTCCGCCAGGGCATTAATTCCGCTGAACTCCAGCACGCCTTCCGCGCCATTCTCAAAACTGCACAGAATCGTGAGCAGATCGGGAACGATCACACCGTAGCCTTGTCGAACCGGACGAATGATTTTACCGCGCGCGAAGACGCCGATGATGTCACCGAGCCAGCGGTGCAAAACTTCGACGTAAATTCCCAGCGTGAGCGTGTTGAGTCCGCTAATCTCAATCTTTTGCCGCCAATGCGCCGGAGTGTCGGGATCCAGGTAATTGCCGGTGAAACTTTGCAGCCGCACATGATGCGTACGTCCGATGTAATTTTCAGCCAGAATCTTTTTGACCAGCAAATCGGCGCGCATTCCAAATGGTGGCGGGCAAAGCATCGTCACCAGTTCGGGATAACGTTTCGAGGCGGCGAGCATTTCTTCGGCTTCAGCCAAATCCATCGACATGCGGGCCTGACAAAAAACGTGTTTGCCCGCCTCAAGCGCGGAAATTGTCACCGCAGAATGCATGTAAGGTGGCGTGCCGATCCAGACGACGTCGAGATCGTGCAGTGCCACCAACTCAGGCCAATTCTGTATTGGCGTTGCACCCGGTGCATTTTCGCTGCAGAATTTTTCTGAGCTCTCGTAAGTGGAATTCGAGACGGCGACAATTTCGACTTCCGGATGTTTCTTTAAGGCGGGCAAATGGCGGGTGCGAACGATGTTGCCGGCTCCGATAATACCAATCCGCAGCTTGTGATTGTTTTTGTGCATAAGCTCAGGTGCGAGCTACGTTTGACCGCGAGCAGCGATGGCGCGTTCAACTCTCGAGCAGTACGGCTTCCCAGCCGTCGAGTTTAAAATTTACGGCTGCCCAAGCCGTCACTCCCTTGAGGATCATCCACTTGACCAGAGCGCTTGTGCGCGGCAGGTTACGCAGCTTTTTTCGCGACATGAAAGTTTGTCACATCACAGGATCAAGAGCCATGCGCGGCAGCGTCATTCACCGGCGTGGTTTGGCCAAGAAAAAAGGCGGCGTAGGCCGGCACATCACCAAAATGGTGCCGCGCATTTTCGCGCCAAATTTGCGTCACCAGCGCATCTGGGTGCCGGAACTCAAGAAGTTTGTGCGCGTCCGCGTTACTGCCCGTGGTCTTAAGACGATTAACAAACACGGCGCTTACAAGGCGCTGAAAAAAGCCGGCGCCATCTGAAATTGTAGGGCGTCTGCATCCATGGCGTCTGACACAGACGCCCTACAAATAAAATTGCCGCGGACGCCCTGTTACTGTTCGGGCCAGGTAAGCTGTAGAGGCCAAGACCTTGTAGAGGTAGTTGTGTCAACCGCCCCGGCGCTCGCCGCGGCCAGCGCCTCCGCAGTTTCCTGCTGCTGCTTTGATTTGCGGCGGGGCAGATCGAGCGAGCCATCGTTGAACTCGATCACGTAACCTTCGTTGATCAGCCAACGCAGGTCGGACGCCACCGCAAGACTGCGTGCCTCTGCATGTTCGCCCGCGCTATCGCGAATCAACCTTTCGAAGAGTTGTTTGCCAGTGCTTCGTTGGGCCGATCCCAGCGCTTCAAGGATCGCATTCACAGATGGAGATACTCCCGCCTGTTCATAAGCAAACGCGCGTGGGCGAATTGGCGAGATAAACAACATGCCGCGGCGATGCCGAAAAACGTGCAGGCCATTTTGTCGAAACCGCCCGGCCAGCTCCTGCATCATGTCTGAAGGCGACCGTGTTTCGCGCATCCATGCCTCCTCGATCGCCTGATTTAGCATGCGATCGGGCAAACGCCGGCTCAATCCTCCGCCGAAGGTAGCTTCCCCAACATCACGGATCAGTCCGGGCAAATAATGCGATCGAAAATGCCGCTCCGCTTCCAGTGCAGAAGAAAATTTAAGAGAGCTTGCTTCGCGCAAGGTTGTATAGGTCGTGATCTTTCGGGCTTCCTCTTTCCAGCGCTCGATCAACTCCGCATCGCTCATAACGTCGATTTGCCGCTGGTAATCGGCAAAACTCATTCGGCGGCTGAAACGTTGCTCGTAAAGACTGCGGAGCTGCGGCTGATAATTGTGATAGTTGGTCGGGCCCAGAAGCGTTCCGCTCAAGCGGCAGCGCGCCACATTTGAGAAATTTCCTTTAATTGGATCGGTCTCGACAACATCCATCTGGTAGAAATCACGCTGAGCGAATCGGAATGAGTTTCGCTCCAGAAACTCGCGATCCACGGACACCGTGCCGTTCTCACCCAGTTGAAAAAGCGGCGAGTGCGGCTTTGCTGCGACGTAAACCTCGTATCCAACGGGTTTTTCAAGAAATAACCTGGCCAGTGCAAACACCGAATACGCAACCGAGCCGGACTTGATCTGCGCCACTACGTTTTCAAATGCCAGTGAGTATGGCAGGAAACGAACTGTGACTGGCGGCGTTCGCGTAAACTGAGGATGCCGATCCAGCCGACGGCGATTTTTGGACCCGCGCGGACGACCGTCTCTCGCACCGCTTCTCTGTCCCAATCCATCGCGATATCGCCTCTCTACTTTGGGTGTTGGATGTTGGATGCTTGCTCGTGATTTATCGAAGTCGGACGCCTGCTCGCGATTTATCGGAGTTCGGTGTTTTGGCTTACCGCGTGGGGCACCGCGCCACCTTTTTTGCGCTCCCCTATCTTCTTCCTCCGTGTAACCCGCATAGCTCTTCGAATCAGCAGGTTCTTTGACCCACGCAGGCAGCAGCTTCAGATCGAGAAGATCCACGGTCTCGACAGCGGACGAGGTCATCAGTTTCATCTACTCGAAGGAAATCGGAAGGCAACCTCAAGGTGTAGCGGCGGAGCACGCTCTCATGTTGGGGCCTCAGATTACACCATCTTGGCATGTCGAGCGCAGTCGAGACATCTCAAATCTGCCTTTCACGGGCGCGACCAGACGAAGATCGAGAGATTTGATTCGCTCACCCCCCCCGCTCGCTCACCCTTCGGCCTTTCCGTCCATGTCGCGGCTTCCCGAGCCGCTCCATTCTCGGCTTCGCTCGGAATGACAAGAATTACACTCGTGCACGCGCGCCAAGCTCCCGAAAATGATTGACAACCTGTTTAATTCATTTACTTGCCATGCTGTGCCCGGACTGTCTCTCGCTCTGCGGGACCGGACTTAACCCACGCGCGACTAACACAAACCGAACAAATTTTTTATGGCGGAAAAATCGATCGAAGAGAAGGTCAAAGACATCATCGTCGAGCAACTAGGCGTGAACCCGGAGCAGGTCACGCCGCAGGCGTCTTTCATTGAGGATTTGGGCGCAGATTCGCTGGATATTGTCGAGCTAGTGATGGCGTTTGAAGAAGAGTTTGGGGTCGAAGTGCCGGACGAAGACGCGGAAAAACTGCAAACCGTCGGCGACGTCATTAAATACATCGAAGAGAAATCGTCCAAGCAGTAGCGCAATTCGAACGCACTGTAGAGGGCAGGCTGCATCGCCTGCAGCACGGAAGCCGGGCTGACAGAGTCGTAGCTAGAACTGATCACTAATCACTTCTCACAGACACAGATCACCCGCCTTCGCCGCGGCGACGGCCCGACAGACTTTTGGGGATGAGGTTCTACGGGCGCGGGGCTGGCGTGGGGCGAGACTGTGGCGATGGGGTGGATCTTGGTGAGGGAGCAGGTCGCGGGGTAGGCGTTGGTGTTGGAGTCGCTGGTGATGTCGGCGTGGGCGTCGGTGTTGCGGTTGCAGTCGGAGTTGCTGTGGCGGTAGACGTCGGGGTTGGAGTTGGCGTCGCGCCGGATTGCATTTCAAACGAGCCGATGTCGATGCGACCATTCACTACGCGATCGAAACCCGGTCCACGCTGATCAAACAACGGCGGCGGCGTGAACTTGGGATCGCCCGTATCAATGGCCGGACTGCCCGGCCACAGCGCGTGCGTAAACGTTGGGCCGCCATTATCCTGAAGTGGCCCAAGCAGCGGGTCGGTATTAATCTGATCGCCTGGACCAATTAAATACCCGCTGCCGTCATCACTGCTGAGATTGTACCCGTCCGAGGTAACCGTGCCGCTGTCGTTAAGGATGTTGGCACCCGACTCGCCTCTTTTTAGAATCGTGCTTTCAATCTCAAGTGTCCCCAGACGATTATTAATCGCGCCACCGTTCATCCCCCTATTACCAATTAGGGTGCTATTACGAATCGCGCATTGTCCGCTATTCCAAATGCCCCCGCCATGTAACTGGGTCGCATTCCCGCTCAATGTGCTGTTGCTCACTGTCAGTGATCCGCCATTGAGAATGGCACCGCCAGTGAATTCTCCTGTATTACCGCTCAGCGTGCTACTGTTGACGGCCAGCGTTCCACTGTTTTCGATGCCGCCGCCATAGTCTCCAGCGTAGTTGCCGCTGAGCGTGCTACCCTCGACTCTAAGCGTGCTCCCGGCTAGGAAACCGTCGGAGATGCCACCACCGGTGCTGTCTGTGGAGTTACCGCTCACCGCGCAGTTGATGACCGAGAGCGTCGAGCGCTCGTTCAAGATCCCGCCGCCGAAACCGAATTGAGGAGCAAGCCCGTTGCTGATCGTGAGGCCTTGTATGACGACTGTCAGTGCGGGCATGAGATGGAAAATGCGGAAAGCCGGTGCGTTTTGCGCCCTAGACACTGCCAGCAAATTCGCGCCAAGGCCACTAATCGTGATGTTCTTGGTAATCACGAGCTCGGCGGTAGTCAGCGTGACGGTCTGTCCTTTGAGCGCGGCATCGAAATTAATCATGTCGCCGTTGTTCGCATCGACCAGCGCCTGTCGTAACGAGCCCGGCCCGCTGTCGTTGGTGTTGATGACGGTGATGGTGGCTGCGTTCGCGGGGATTGCAACTGCGCAAAGCAGACTCACCCACATGGCGGCAAGATGCGTCTTCACGGCGCTTATTGGTCCTATTCTGGAGTGATCGAAAAGTCGAGGCGAAAGCACGACTCGCGCCGTGTTCTTCGCTTATCGGTTGCGCAAGCGAAATACGAGGCTCAGACTAGATTTCGATGAGTTTCCCACTGTTGGAAAAACCATTGTTTGAAGCAGGCGGACATTACGTCACCTTTCTGGGCCTGATAGCGTTCGCCGGTTTTTTCGCAGCCGGCCTGGTCGTTGCCCGATTTCTCCAAAGCGAGATCGTGCGCCGTTTCTTCAGCCGTTTCAAAATCGACACAAATTTCATCGCGATCGTCACGACCATCTTAAGTCTCGCGTCGATCGTGTTTTTCACCGTTACCGCGATCAATGCCGCGGGAATCCCGCTGGCTTGGAACGCGCCTCTTCCGGCGATCAGGCTGAGTCTGGTTCAAATTTTTCTGCTGGTTGCGCTCCTGGTCGGAGTGTTTTGGTTCTCGTCCGGGACGAAACGTTTTCTTTTTAACCGGTTACTTGCGCAAAGTGGGCTGGACCGTTCGTTGCAGTACGCGATCGCCCAGGTTGTCAGCAACATCGTGCTGGTGGTCGGCATCGTCATTGTTCTGGAGAACACCGGAATTCATCTCGCTGCATTGGCGGTCTTTGCCGGCGCCGTGGGCGTCGGCGTCGGCTTCGGTCTGCAAAACATCGCGAGTAATTTCATCAGCGGCCTGGTGATCCTGGCGGAGCGACCGATCACTATCGGCGACCGCATCGAAGTGGCGGGCATTGCCGGCCAGGTGGAGCACATTCGTGCGCGCAGCACAGTCATTCGCACCAACGACAACATCATGATGATTGTGCCGAACACGAAATTTATCGATTCGCCGGTCACCAATTGGACGTACGGCGACCGGCGCGTGCGGTTTCGCATCCCGGTAGGCGTCGCGTACGGCAGCGATGTCAACAAAGTTCGTGACGCGCTGCTCGCGGTCGCACATGAAAATCCTCACACGTTGAAGGAACCAGCCCCTGGTGTTTTTCTCGATCAATTTGGCGACAGCTCGATCGATTTTAAGCTGATGGTATGGAGCAGTGAAATGAGCGCTCGCCCAAGCCGCTACCGCAGCGACCTAAACTTTGCTATTGTCGAAAAGTTTCGTGAAGCGGGAATCGAGTTTCCGTTTCCGCAGCGCGACGTGCACATTCGCGACGGCGTAATCAAACTGGAAAAGGTCGCAAAGAACGAAATGGCGGAGCGATCAGAGGCTTAGACGCATCAGCGTCATTCCGAGCGGAGTCGAGGAATCCTGTGGCGATACCCAACGGCAATTCCAGGGGATCCTGCGACTTTGCTCAGGATGACAGGCCACTAGATGAATTCTCGTTTTACCATGCTGCATGACAACCGCATTCCAATTCCTCAGGGCGTAGTGACGGTTGTTACGCGTAACGAGTTGCGAAATTCGCATGCCTGGAAACGGGCGTTCCAAGACAAATGCAAAGATCATCGTTACTACGAAATCGTCGAAGACACATTGCTGCAGAACGATTTCGAACATCATTATCTGTTGCTCGAAGACAATTCCGGCCGGCAGCGCGCGATCCAGCCAGTCTTCTTTGTCCGGCAGAATCTTGTCGAAGGCGTCCCGGGCAAAGTTCGCTCCATTGTTGACGAGGTTCGCAAAATTTTCCCGCGTTTTCTCACGATGCGCGTTTTGATGGTGGGCTGCGCGGCCGGCGCAGGCGACTTGGGCGTGTCCGATAAAAACGATGAAACGTGGGTGGCAAAAGCGCTCGAAACAGAGTTGCTAAAGTACGCGCAACAAAACAAAACGTCACTCATTGTCTTCAAAGACTTCTACGCGGAATACCGCCCCGCTCTCGCGTCACTCTGTTCCAACGGTTACGCACGCATACCAAGCATGCCCATTACGCGCCTGCTGCTGCCCTATGCGAACTGGGATGAATATTTTCGCACTCTTAGTAAGGCCAGCCGCAAAGATTTAAGAAGAAAATTTCGCAAAGCCGAGCGCGTGGCAGAGATTGAGATGGAAGTCGTGAGCGATATCACGCCGTTCATCGACGAAATTTATCCGCTGTATCTGGCTGTTCATGAGCGGTCGCCACTAAAATTCGAAACGCTAACGAAGAATTACTTTTGCGCGATTGCGCAGCGAATGCCGGAACAAGCCCGGTTCTTCATCTGGCGGCACAATGGCAAAATTGTCGCATTCAGTTTTTGCCTGGTCTGCGGCGACGCGATTTATGATGAATGCATCGGGCTCGATTACAGCGTGGCGCTTGATCTGCATCTTTATTTTTACACACTGCGCGACATCATTTCATGGGCGCTGCAACAACGATTGAAATTTTACTACAGCAATCCGCTAAACTACGAACCGAAGCTACACCTCGATTGCGAACTGGTACCGCTCGATCTTTATGTGCGGCACACCAGCGCCTTGCTCAATCCAATATTTCGTCGCGTGGTCAAATATCTCGGACCAACGCGGCATGATCCGGTTTTGCAGCGATTTCCAAACGCCGATCAGCTCTGATGTGGCATCATCAACCCGTAAACACGTGCTTGTCATTCCGAGCGAAGTCGAGAATGGAGCGGCTGGGAAGTCGCGACATAGACGGGAAGGCCGAAGGCTGAGCGAAAGGGAAGTGAGCGAATCAAATCTCTAGCCTTTTTTCGCTTCCGCACCTCGCCCACTGACAGTAAGAGATGTCTCGACTCCGCTCGACATGACAACTGAGGAGACACAGAAAATGCGCGATCAGCCGCGCGGATTTGGCAATCCATGGCTGCAACTCGGATTGAGTGTGGCCTGCGTACTCGTGTCCGAGTTTCTTTTGAAACGCGGCGCAACGGAGATTGCGGAACCTGACAGCGCTTTTTCCTGGACCGGAATTAACGGTCTGGCTTCGCCCCTCGTGTGGTGGGCAATTCTTCTGATCATCGCCAGCTTTATTAGCTGGCTCTACGTCCTGAGATACATCCCTCTGACGATCGCGTTTCCTCTTTCGCGCGTCGTGGACATTCTGGTTCCGCTCGGTTGTTGGATGTTTCTGGGCGAATTCATTTCACCCCTGCGCTGGTGCGGTATTGCCCTGGTAATTATCGGATTAGCGCTGGTGGCCAAACCTGTTGCGCAAATTGAGGAACGCCTGTGAGCATTCTTGCCTTCGTCCTCATAGTTGTCTCGCTGCTGAGCTTTGTGGTGGCTCAGCTCATCCTCAAAAGAGCCATGGAAATATCAGCGACAAACGGGCTGCGCAATTCCCGGTTCATTTCGCTCGCTCTTATCGGAGTAGCTCTGATGACCGTTTCCTTTTTTCTTACCCTCGGACTGCTCCAGCGATTCGACCTCAGTTATCTTTATCCGTTCCAAGGTTTGAGCGTGATTTTCATCGCGGTGACGGCGGCCATAGTGTTAAAGGAAAAACTCAGCCTGCGACTTATCGTTGGTACAGTACTCATCAGCGCGGGAGTTGTGCTGGTGTCAATGAGCTAACAAGATTGTAGGGCAACTGCTTCCGGTTGTCGCAAGCGTTGGCAAGCGATGCGCTTGCCCTACAATGGCCTCGCCAACAACGGCCAGAGTTTTTCCAGAGTCGCTAAATTGGTTGCGCGAATGTTGCCTTCATCGGGTAATCGAATTTTCGGATGATCGAATTCCGCAGCGAAGCGCTGTTTAAAACGCGCGTATTTTGGTTTTGAATACGCGCCGCAAATATCGCCACCGACAATCGGCGAGGAGCCGCGTAATTTCCCTAACGCCCACTCAAGATCGACAATCGTGTAGCGACCCGCTTCCCAGTTGGTCACGGCCTCGTCGGCGCAAAGGCAGTCGAGATCGATTGTGACGTAAACATTTTCTCCGGCGAGCGTTTTCAAAAATCGCTCGAAATGCTCGCGCCAATTTTCACGAAGAATAGCACCCTTGCGTTGTCGATCTTTCGCGGGCCGATCGTCTGCCCACGGATGCACTTCAAGAATGCCCCCACGTTCAGCGCGACGATTACCGAAAATTTGATGAGGCCACCAGCATTCGAAATTACCGCAACCCCAAACACTCACGCGTCGCACGTGTGGAAGCTCCAGTGCGCGATTCACCCAGCCGCCGCATCCCCACTTGGGAGGGCGCACATCCCAATCCGGATGATTGTCGAAAGAGACGAGGGCGATTGGTTCGGCGATGCGGCGTAGTCGCAGCGCCGTCAAATAATGGAAATCGCCGGATCCGTAGAGCAGGAACGGCGCTGCGAGATTCCTTTCCTGTTCTCGATAAAACTCGACGACCAAGCGCGGCGGCGCGGAAAACCGTAAGCGCGGGCCCCATTCGCGCGCGTCAACCACAGCAAGGTCGAGCGGCTCATCCCGCCACGCGTCATCCAGATTGAGATGAAGTGCGCGGCTGGCCAATGAATCACTGGTGCGCCGCCGGAAACACCTGATCGTCCGCCCCCTTGGCTATACGCAGGTTTTCCTCGGCTTCTTTGTAATCTGGATTGAGTCGCAAGGCTTCACTAAATTGAATCATCGCCTGCGAAGTCTGGCCCTGGCTCAGATAAACTTTGCCGAGGCTGTTATAGGCAACCGTCAGTTTCGGATCCGCTCGAAGTGCTGCCTGATAATGCCCCTCCGCCTCCTTCAGATTGCCGTTTGCAAAAAGCGCGTCGGCCAGCCGAAGCTCGGCGTAAGGGTAATCGGGTCTGAGTTGTAGAACTCTTCGAAGTTCGCTGATGTATTCATCATTGTTGCCGAATCCGGCGAGGAACGCTGCGTAGCTGTAATGGGCCTCAACTGAATCCGGCTTAAGGCGTATTGCCGTTTTAAAGTGCAGCGCAGCCTCATCATTGTGTCCGATCCGTTGAAGCAAAGTACTATAAACGAGATGGAAGTCGGGATTGTTGGGTTCAAGACGCAACGCCGTCTCCATGTGCGGGACCGCTGCATCGAACTTGGCTTGCCCGGTCAATGCAACAGCAAGGCTCGTATGCGCCTTTGCGTCTTTCGGATTAAATTGGAGCCCAATCTTATACTGTTCGACCGCTTCTTCCAACCGGCCTTCCTTTTGCAATGCCGAGCCGTATTCAAAATGCGGCCTTGCGCCTATGGGCACATCGGCAACCACCCACGCCTGGCGTTGCACTTCGGGGATCGCAAGATGGATTTGCCAAAACCAAAGCGCGCCTAGTGGCAACACGAACACGCCCACCCATTTCAAGCCATGCCAGGCCCAGCTGGGAAAAACACCGCCCAGCATGACATCCGCGGTGCCGCCTGCGAGCCCGAGTGATTGCCGGGTAGAACGTTCCCGAACCTTCCAGATAAATCCGTCGTAATAGAAATGCAGCAGCGTGGAAGCAGTCACCACGCCGGTAAGGATGCGCTTAATAGTGTCCATGCCGATATGCGCATTGATGTAAGATACGGAGCCATAGGCCAAAACGAGGCCTACGTAGAGTCCCATAAGCGAACCGCTCCGTCGAAACACGAAACGCATGAATCCGCCGATGTTGCTGTCTTTCTCAACCCGATTGCGGTTATAGATCCACACAAGCGACAGGTATTGCACGTCGTGAAAAACTTCGAACAGGGCAATTCCAACGAGAATGTTCGCTACGAGATTATTGCAGTACCACCAAAACGCGATGCTCGTGATCAGCAAAGCTACCTTCACCGGATTCGGCCGTTTTCCGATTATCCAAAGCCGACAGAAATGCGCGACAAACAAGCCGGAAACGGCGACGGCCAAGAGCAGAATCAGGCCTTGGCCAAGTTGCACCACCGATGGCGGAATGAACGGTCCACCGCACATGTAGTAAGTGTCGAGAGTGTCGCTGAGGCGATATGGCGAGAGCGCCACCGCAGTGGCGAACCAGATCACGCACATGGCGAAGTCGAGCCGGCGAGTCAGCGTGTCGAACGTTCCGGTTTTCGCATCGTAGATGCGGCAAAACCCGTACGTCTGCATAAGTCCGTGCCAAACGCCCCAAAAGAAAACGACCAGCAAGATCCCTTTAAGGTCCCACCAGAAGAAGGCCGTGCACACTGCGAGCAAAAACAGCGGCGCAAGAACGAAGCGCCACTTGAAGCGTTCGAATAAGGCACGATCGCCATAGGCACGGATCATCCCCGGGAGGTGATGTCCCATGGCGCCGAAGGCAGCGACAAAGAGGTAAATGTCCTGCGGACTCCAGCGTGCTTGTGCCAGCGCAAACACCGGCACCAGCAACAGCGGCGTTCCGACGTACAAAATCAGGTCTCGCCAGGAATCAAGTATCCACAGCTTAGGCCTGGAGGCACTAACCGGCGCAACCGGAACAGTCTGAGGACGTGAAAATGCGCTGAGAAGCTGCATGAATTCGGGAGCTAAGTGTTCCGTAAAACAGCAGTAAAATCAATCCGCTTTATGCAGAAGATACGCGGGACCGGCGTCTTCGGTGCGCGCAAATTCATAACCACGCGCGAAAAGTTAAGGAGCTATCGTGAACAAAACCCAGATGGCAGAACTAAAAGAGCACGAGCAAGAACGCGATTTCTTTTGTGTCGTCAGGGACGCCTTCCGTGTCTTCGCGCACCGTTCCGCCTTCATGCTCGGCAGTGCATGGGCATTTAGCGGAGCTGTTTTTGTGATCGTCGTTTGGCTCGTTACCGGCCCTACCTTTCATTTTTCCGACACCTGGCAACTCATCATCAACACCGCCACGACCATCATCACGTTCCTGATGGTATTTCTGATTCAGAACACGCAAAACCGTGACGCTAAAGCAATGCATCTCAAACTGGACGAACTGATTCGTGCGATCAAAAACGCGCGCAATGAGCTTGTCGATCTCGAGGAGCTTTCTGACGAGGAGCTTCAGAAACTCGAAGGACAATTCCGCCGGATGCGAAAACGAGCCGAGAACGATGATAGTCCTTCGCGCCATGTTGACCCTGCCGAAAGCGCTGCGGGTCCCCGTTAAGCCGGCTTGGCGTCCGGCTTTTTCGCTGCACCTGTGCGCAGGAAAACTTTACCGCTCGGGCACAGCCGGAAAACCTCGCAGTTTGAGCAATCCGGCTTGCGCGCGTAACAGCGGCGACGGCCATGCCAGATGAGCCAATGGCTCCAATCTGTCCAATGCTCGCGCGGTACGAGCTTCATTAAGTCGCGCTCGATTTTTTCCGGGTCTTTGTGTTTTGTCAGGCCAAGCCGCTGAGACAGACGAATGACGTGCGTATCCACGACGATGCCGTCGTTTTTGTGAAAAGCGTTGCCCAGAACCACATTCGCCGTCTTGCGGCCAACGCCCGGCAAAGCGCATAATTCCTCCATTGTGTCGGGGACTTTGCCGCCATGTTTCTCGACGATCGCGCGCATCGCACCGCGAATGCTTTTCGTTTTGTTACGATAGAAGCCCGTGGACTTGATTGCGTTTTCCAAGTCGGCCTTCGGCGCATCGGCGTAATCCCTTGCGGTGCGATATTTTGTGAACAGCGCAGGCGTGACCATATTGACCCGCTTATCGGTGGATTGCGCAGAGAGAATGGTTGCCACAAGCAGTTGCAATGGATTCCGAAAATCCAGCTCGGTATGCGCATTTGGATAAACCTTCGGCCAAATTTTGATCAATTGCGCGACGCGCTCTCGAGTTGTCATCTCGTCATTATTCCCCAAGCCTGCTATGGATTTCAATTCAACGATGGAACAAGCTGATCATCGGCGAGCCGCTTGAGTTTGGATCAATAGCAAACGACCGCGCCGGCTGCAATGAGCCAGCATGATAGGGACGGCGGCTGCGCCGTCCGGACATCGCAGCGCGATGTCTCTACCTTTCTGCGTATCGTTCCAGCTTCTGCGCCAGATTGGGCGGCACGTGGGCGAGGATGACCGCGTCGTTACCGTCGTAGCGCAGTTCCAGCACGTGACCGACCCGGTGAATCTCGGCGATCAGCGCGCTCTCGTTTGCGGGGATGCGGAACCGGGAGCGCAATCGCCATGAACTGAGTGTGTGTTCCAGCGCTTGTACGAGATCGTTCACTCCGTCTCCGGTGCGGGCAGAGATCGCTACGCTACCGGGAAATCTTTTAAAGTAAGACTCCGCCAACTCGCGGTTCGGCAAATTATCGATCTTGTTGAACACGATCAGCGTTTGCTTGCCGTAAGCGTCAAGTTCCTTGGTCACCGCATCGACCGCTGCCATCTGCTCATCCAGGCGGGGATGGCTTAGATCAGCAACGTGAAGGAGCAAGTCCGCTTCGCGCACTTCTTCAAGTGTCGCCTTAAATGACTCAATCAACGTGTGTGGGAGTTTTCGCAGAAAACCAACCGTGTCGGTGAGGAGGACCCGTTGTTTGTTGGGCAAAACAAAGCTGCGCGTGGTGGGATCCAGTGTCGCAAAAAGTTTGTCCTCGGTCACAACATCGGCGCCCGTCAACAGATTCAGAAGCGTCGATTTGCCGGCATTCGTGTAGCCAACCACAGCAGCAACTGGCCATTGACGTCGTTTGCGACCTTCGCGCTGTATCGCCCGGGTCTTACGCACAGCTTCCAGCTCGCGCTCCAGTCGCGCGATCCGTTCCTGCACGCGGCGCCGGTCAACTTCTAATTGTGTTTCGCCCGGACCACGCGTTCCGATCCCGCCGGTCTGGCGCGATAAGTGATGCCACATCCGGGTCAAGCGGGGCAAAAGGTACTGCAACTGTGCCAGTTCGATTTGCAATCGACCTTCCCTGCTGCGCGCACGCTGCGCAAAGATATCGAGGATCAACTGTGTTCGATCGAGAACTTTTCTCGCAAAAAGATTTTCCAGGTTGCGACCCTGGGCAGGCGAAAGTTCATCGTTAAAAATGACCGACGTCACCTGTTGGTCCTGGCATGAATCTTTAATCGACTCTGCTTTGCCCCGACCAATGTAATATGGCGCAGTCGGCTTTTGCAGTTTCTGCGTCACAATATCGACGACCTCAGCTCCTGCGGAGTTTGCCAGCTCGCGCAATTCATCGAGAGAATCACGCAAATCCCACTTCGAGACGCCTTGCTTTTCCAGACCGATCAGGAGCGCGCGCTCCTGCGTTTTGCGCGGACGCGTTTCAATCATCCCTTGTGCGAACCTCCGAAAATCTTCGGAGCTCCGAATGCATTCGGAGCAGAATCCTTGCTTCGTTATGACTGAGAAGCGACAAGTTCAGCGGTAAAAAATTAGTTTGCCGCCGAAACCAGGTCAACTGTCTTTTGGCATAACGCCGGGTGGATTGCTGAATCTGCGCGATACATTGCAAGAGCGACATCCTTCCTCCAAGCAGTTCGCGGATGTCCTGTAAACCGATCATCTGCGACGCAGTCACACTCGTTGGCCCAGCAGCGCGCACCTCTTCGATCACGCCATTTTCGAATATTGCTTCCACCCGCTGGTTGATTCGGGCATAAAGCTCCTCCCGGTCGCGAAAAACAAACGCCCCTGTAGCCGGGATCGGCTTGTCCGCCGTAGCTTTAGCGGAGGCGGATGATCCAGGCAGGCCAGAGTGTCCGACTCCGGTTACAACTTCCGATGCGGGCTCCCCGGTGAGCAAACAAATCTCCAGAGCGCGCACGAGACGACGGCGATTTTTGGGATCAATCTTCCGTGCCGATTCGGGATCCAGCTCTGCGAGTTGAGTCCGTAATTCGTCCAAGTTCAAGGCATTCAATTTTTCGCGCAGCTTTGGATCAGCCTCAGGCAAGGGCGCCAGTCCGTGAGTAAGGGCTTTGATGTAAAGTCCGCTGCCACCGACAACGATCGCGAGTCTGCCGCGTGAATTGATCTCTTCAATGGCTCGTGACGCGGCGCACCGGTATTTTTCTGTGTTCATCTCTTCGGTGAGCGGAATCGAGGCGATCAGCCGATGGGGTGCCTTGGCAAGGGTCAAAACATCTGGTTTTGCCGTAAGTAGATCGAGACCGCGATAGATTTGAAACGCGTCCGCGCTGACAATTTCCGCACCCAGATCATGCGCGACATCGGCTGCCAACTCAGACTTCCCCGTTGCAGTCGGGCCGACAATAAAGAATGCGCGCCTCATCCAATCAGGCGAAGCTCTGTCTCCTACCTTTCGCGCGCGGCCTTGACGATTTGGGCGAAGCTGCGTGGGTCCAGGCTCGCGCCACCTACGAGGGCGCCGTCGATGTCCGGCTGACTCATCAGTTCGCGTGCGTTCTCCGGTTTCACGCTGCCGCCATACTGAATGCGCACGTGTTCGCCCGTCGTGTCGTCGGCCATTTCGCGCAACGTTTTGCGAATGAACGCGTGCGCTTCCTGAGCTTGCTCAGGCGTCGCAGTGCGGCCGGTGCCGATGGCCCAGACCGGCTCGTACGCGACCACTGTTTCCTGCAGGTCCTTCGGCGTCAGGCCGGCGAGACTCCCGCGCAATTGCATGGCCAGTATTTTCTCAACGTTTCCTCTATCACGCTGCTCGAGCGTTTCTCCAATGCAAGCAATCGGACGCAATTTTGCCTCATGCGCCACCCGTACTTTCCGATTCACGATTTCGTCGGTCTCGCCGAACAATGTGCGGCGTTCGCTGTGCCCGAGCACGACGTAATGCACAAACAAGTCCCGCAACAGCGCAGCGCTGATCTCGCCGGTAAACGGCCCATTCTTTTCCCAATACATGTTTTGCGCGCCGACCTTGATGTTCTGTGCGTTACCTAATGCTTCGGTCACTTTCGCAATTGCCGTAAACGGCGGAACGATTACAACTTCGACATCCGTGATTTCGCCTACGTCCCGAAGCAACAACGCCTCCACAAATCGCGACGCTTCAGCCTGCGTCATGTTCATCTTCCAGTTGGCGGCCACTATTTTCTTACGCATCAGTTTTTGTCGGTTAGTGCAGCAACACCGGGAAGCTCTTTGCCTTCGAGTAACTCGAGTGAAGCGCCGCCACCCGTGGAGATAAACGTCATCTTATCGGCGAGGCCCGCTTGTTTAACCGCCGTCACCGAATCACCGCCGCCAATAATCGTCGTAGCCCCCGATTGCGCCATCGCTTCCGCGATTGCGATCGTGCCTTCGCCAAATTCTGGAATTTCAAAGACACCCATGGGGCCATTCCACAAAATCGTTTCGGCTTTGGCGATTTCTTCTTGGTAAAGGGCAACAGTTGCCGCGCCAATGTCGACCGCCTGCCAGCCGTCGCTGATGCCATGCTGCGGCGAGAGACGGCTCGTGTTTCGCATGTCAGCACCGGCGCGAATTTCATCCGCCTCCACAACATCGATCGGAACCAAAAATTTTACCTCACGGTGCTTAGCCAGATCGAGAAGCTCCCGCGCCAAATCGACCTTGTCCAATTCGACGCGGCTTGCGCCAATCCGAATTCCTTGTGCTTTCAAGAACGTGTTCGCCATCGCGCCGCCGATAAGAATCGTGTCGGCCTTTTCCATCAGCGCTTTCAAGACTCCGATCTTATCGGATACCTTTGCGCCTCCTAAAATCACGACAAACGGCTTGGCCGGCTTCTCGAGTTCTTCTTTCAAGTGTTTGAGTTCTTTCTCCATCAGGAAACCCATCGCCGATTTCTCCACGAATTTTGTGATGCCGACCGTAGATGCGTGCGCGCGATGCGCTGCGCCAAACGCATCATTCACATAAAGATCACCAAGTTCGGCCAGCGCCTTCGCAAAATTCGGATCGTTAGCTTCTTCCCCTGGTTGAAAGCGCAGATTCTCGAGCAGCGCAACGTCTCCGTTTTCCATGTGATCAATGATTTTCTTCGGCACGTCGCCTATCGCATCGTGACTGAAAATTACGGGATGGTGAATCAGCGAATACAAATACTCGCCGATCGGGCGCAGCGAGAACTTCTCCACCGGCTTTCCTTTGGGCCGGCCAAAATGCGACATCAAAATGGTTTTTGCGCCGTGCTCGCGCAGGTAATTGATCGTCGCCAGACTCTCCCGGATTCGCGTGTCATCAGTGACTCGAACTTTGCCGCCGCGCGTTTCGGTTGGCACATTGAAATCCACGCGCACCAACACACGTTTCCCGCCCACATCCAGATCGCGTACTGAAAGTTTCGCCATTTCTTAACAGAAAAGAATCACAAACAGGAGCACGATTACTAGCCCTTACTCCCCCAGCATTTCCATCAATTGCACGCAGCGATTGCTATAGCCCCACTCGTTATCGTACCAGCCAACTACTTTCACGAAACGGTTTCCGAGCGTGAGAGTTAATTGGCTATCGAAAACGCAGGAGTGCGGGTTTCCAATGATGTCCTCCGAAACGAGCGGCTCGTCGCTATACTCGACCACGCCTTTGTAGCTTTTGTCGGATGCGGCCTCTTTAAATGCAGTGTTGATCGCATCGACTGTCGCATCCTTTTCCAGCATAGCTGTGAAATCGGTCACTGATCCGTCCGGAGTGGGTACCCGAAAAGCGCCTCCGTTCAATTTCCCTTTCAACTCTGGAATCACTTCACCAATCGCCTTGGCCGCGCCGGTCGTGGACGGAATGATGTTGACCGCCGCTGCACGCGCACGCCTCAGGTCCTTATGTGGAAAATCGAGGATCCGCTGGTCGTTTGTGTAGCTGTGGATCGTGCTCATGAACCCGTGTGAGATGCCAAATGTGTCGTTCAATACCTTCGCCATGGGCGCCAGGCAGTTCGTCGTGCAACTCGCATTCGAAACGATTTTGTCCTTATCGGGGTTGAAGGCATTGTCGTTTACGCCAATGCAAATCGTCACGTCCGGATCTTTTGCCGGTGCGCTGATCAACACGCGCTTGGCTCCGGCCTTTAAGTGCAGCTCGGCTTTATCGCGATTGGTGAACAGGCCCGTCGATTCAAGCACCACATCAATTTCCAGTTTTTTCCACGGCAGATTCCCTGGATCGCGATCCTTCAAGACCTTAATTTTGTGACCGCGCACGATGATGTTTTCATCGTCGTAACCGATCTCGCCGTCGAATTTGCCGTGCACGGAATCCCACTTGAGCAGATGCGCCAGAGTGTGCGTGTCAGTGAGATCGTTGATCGCGAGAACGCGCTCGACTTGTTTTTGTGACATGGCGCGAAGGACATTCCGTCCAATGCGCCCGAAACCATTGATAGCGAAATTGGCCATAGGAAAAGTTGAAGGTTGAAGAGTTAAACCGTTACGCGGAAAACTTGCAACGTCCACCGCCGAAAAGGCGGCTGTAGGGCGGGCGCTTCGCCTGCCCAGCGCTGGCAACCGAAGCGGTTGCCCTACAACGGCGCGTGACGTTGTATATTTCTAAATGAAATGCGCTGTCGCAGCGTTTCTGGCGACGATGTCCCTGGTTTTCGCGGAACACGCGCCTGCTGCCCAACCGAAAACGATTCTCGTCTTCGGCGACAGTTTGTCAGACGGCTTCATGCTCAAACGCAGCCAGGCCTATCCGGCTTTGCTTGCGAAGAAGCTGCGCGCTGCCGGTCTGAACTTTCAAGTCATCAACGCAAGCGCCTCCGGCGGCACCACCGAAGGCGGCTTGGAGCGGCTATCGCCGCATCTCAAGCACAGAATAGATATCTTCGTTTTGGAACTCGGAATCAACGACGCCTTCCGTGGCCTGTCGATCGATCAAATTCAACATAACCTTCAGCAGATCATCGATAACGTGAAAGGGCACAATCCGAACGTGCGTGTCGTGATCGCGGGAATGCAGTTGCCGAATTATGCCGCGGACGATTACGTATCAGCGTTTGGCAAGATGTTCGCTGAGCTGGCGGCCAAGAACAACGCCGCGCTTGTTCCCTATCTCCTGCAGGGCGTGGCAGGCGATCCCTCGTTGAACTTATCGGATAGCATTCACCCTAACGCGGCTGGTCAAAAAATTCTTGCCGAAAACGTCTGGCGCGTGCTCGAACCAATCGCCCGCGAACTTTCCAGCCGGTCTCAGTAACACCGGTCTTTAGAGCGATGCGCATCGAGAGTGAAATAGCCGCAGCCGTTTCAACGGCTTATCCTGCGCCAGTGGCTCTCTCGAGAAGCCGTTCGAAACGGCTGAAGAAGGAATCTCGCTCAGCACCTGGCTGAAGCCAGGTGTCACTGAGACACGCAGAGACGGCCGTGTGTGCGCAAGCTGCGACCGGCGCTCAAGAAGATTTCCGGGGTGAAAGACGTAAGAGTCGATCTCAAGCATGAGCGCGTGATCGTCACGTTCGACGCGCGAAAGACCCATCCGCCCGATCTTCACGACGCAATTTTGAATAGCGGCTATAAACCGGCACCGGTTGCAGATTGATGAATGTGGAAGCCCCGAAAGCTTTGCGGGCGACGGTCGGGACACTAAGGTCCTTCCCACATTCACACTGCAGGCTGTTGCTGCGTCAGGCAGTGAAATGTGCCCAGCCCCCAGATTAACTCGCGACAATCGATCCCGATCACGCGACGATCCGGAAAACATTCGCGCAGGACCGACAATGCAGCTTCATCGTTCGGATCAGCGAATGTGGGCATCAGCACACATGTGTTTGCGATATAAAAATTCGCGTAGCTGGCCGGGAGTCGCAGTCCTTCGCGTATCATCTTCTTCGGCATCGGCAATGTGATGATCTCAAGATTTCGATGATCAATTTTCATCTCGCGCAAGCGCGCAAGATTTTCCTGCAGCGGTTCGTAATTTTCATCGTCGCGATTTTCCTCAACGACAGCGACAACCGTTTGCTCGGTCACAAACCGCGCGAGATCGTCGATGTGGCCGTCGGTGTCGTCGCCCGCGATTCCGTTGCCAAGCCAGAGAATATCGCGAACACCCAGGTAATCCCGCAAACGCTGTTCGATTTCACCGCGCGAGAGACTCGGATTGCGATTCTTGTTTAACAGGCAGGACTCGGTCGTGAGCAGCGCACCCGAGCCATTTACATCGATCGAGCCGCCTTCGAGGATCATCCGCGGATAAAAAACCGGCAGCTTCAGGATTTCAGCGACACGCGTCGGCACGACTTCATCCAGATCGAACGGCGGATATTTGTTTCCCCAGGCATTGTAATCCCAATCCACTACCGCAAGTTCACCACGGCGAATCCGTCCTGTGGTGGATTTCGCCTCGCGATCGCGTGTGACAAAAATCGGTCCGTGGTCGCGGCACCATGGCTCATCCGTTGGAACGCGATAAAAAGTGATGCGTTCCATAGGCAACCCACGCAGAACTTCGCCGGCTTCTGCTTCATGCGCGCCATTACAAACATTGATGCAAACCTGTTCTGATTGGATCAGCGCCTCGACCATGGCGCGCAATGCTGGCAGAACACGATCGAAAGATTCAGGGAAACTGATTCCTTCGCGCCGCGGCCACGAGAGCCAGGTCGCAGCGTGCAGCTCCCATTCCGCAGGCATCCGATAGCCAAGTGCGGCTGGAGTTTGCGATAACATAAAACGAACGTCCGACGCTCAACGCCGAACGTCCAACGCCCAATTCTTAGATCGCCGCTAAGACGCCGGTGCAGTTGGC
>QHNQ01000211.1 GCA_003218135.1 Verrucomicrobiota bacterium | reverse complement strand
CTCCAAAAAGCCGCTCATAAAAGGGACTCTAGATGCACCGCGCGTCGCGGCCATAAATCAATTTGTTACTCGACAGCTATTACGACTTTTCCTCGCGCGTGGCCTTCCTCGAGATATCGGATCGCGTCTGGAACTTCGCTCAACGATTTATAGGTTCGGTCGATGACCGTCTTCAATTTTCCCGACTGCACCATTTCAGCGAGGAGCGTGAGATCTTGGGTGCTCGGCTGCGCCATCATCATGCCCATTTTCTGTTTAACGAAGCGCGAATACAGTGCGGCGTTCAGCGCTTTGCCAAGCGGTCCAAGGAAGCCTTGCTCGTTCGCGCTGCCGCCGCCGATCATAACGTAAATGCCGTTTGGCGTTAACACGCGCCGGCATTCGGATAATGAATGGTTCGCGACGTTGTCGAGAATCACGTCGTACTTCTGGTCGCCCTTGGTGAAATCCTCCTTGGTGTAATCGATCACGTGATCCGCACCTAGCGATTGCACCAGCTCGATATTGCGCGTGCTGCAAACGCCGGTCACATCGGCGCCGTACGATTTGGCGATTTGCACCGCGAACGTGCCGACACCACCTGACGCGCCGTTAATCAAAACCTTCTGCCCTGGCTGAACCTTTCCTTTGTCACGAACACCCTGGAGCGCGGTGACGCCCGCAATGTTGATCGACGCTGCTTGCTCGAACGTGAGGCCCGCCGGTTTCGGCGCCACTGATCCGGTTGCGCGACGACAAAGATACTGCGCGAACGCACCAGTGCTTCCGCCGAATACTTCATCGCCGGGTTTGTACTGTGTGACGCTCTTGCCGACGGTTTCAACCGTTCCCGCAAAATCAACGCCCAGACGTGTGTCTTTTGGTTTGCGCAATCCCCCGATCATTGCCCGCATGAACTTGGGCGTGCCTTCGATGAAGTGCCAGTCGTACGGATTGACCGAAACTGCGTGAACCTTTACCAGGACCTGGTCGTCATTCGGAACAGGCTTTTCGACATCCTCAAGCTTGAGATTCGCCACGCCGTAGTCGCAATACACGATGGCTTTCATCGGGTTGGTTGGCGCGGCGGTCTTGCCGCAGTCGTTTGTCGATCGCCAGTACGCGACAAATACCCATATGAATGCGAACAGCAACAAGATAAAAACGATACGGATGAGCCACTTTAGGATTCGTTTCATAAACAGGAGGTTTGAAGTTAGCTGCGGTTGTCGATCATGGGCGAAAAGTTCAAGTGATTCCAGATCACACCGTAAAGAGCCAATCCTCCCGGGATGTAGTTCGATTTGAACCACAACCAGGCGCAAATAGTCGCCGCCAATCCAAAGAGCGGAAGGCCAACATAATAATCGTCAAAACTTCCGGCGAGCTGGACGCGAGCGAGCGTTTGGAGGCGGTCCGGTTCGAAAATTTTTAAATAGGGCGCATCGCCGAGCAGTCGAAGAGCGGCCAAACTATTCAGTGGCGCAATAAGCCACAACATCGCGAAGGCAACGCGAAACAATGCGCCTGCCAAGGCGAGGCCGCGATTGATCGGCGCGAGTATGACGTAGAGCGCAGTCGAGAGAACGATGGCGCCGATATCATAGGAAATGAAGCAGGTAAGCGCGGCGCGAAATTGTGTTTCGTGCGCGAGAATGTTGCGCGCGGTGTCGGCGGCGTTGCGCGGAATGACGAGCGGCCCGAGTAAAACAAAGTTGCCGAAAACGACGATCGCGAAGGTGATCAGGCCGCTGATGCCTGCGACTTTTGCTGCCGTGCGTTGTGAATTGTCGATCGAATTGATTGCCATTTGATTCTGTTACTCCATGACGATGACAACTTTTCCGTGCGCGTGACCTTCTTCTAAATAGCGGACGGCTGCTTGTGTCTGATCAAGCTTGTAAGTGCGATCAATGACGGGCGAGACCTTTCCGGCCTCCATCAGATCACGCAGAACATCCAGGTCGTCTTTAGTCAGTTTGGCGATGTAGGTGACAAACTTCTGCGGGGTGAAGTTTGACCGGAACGCGGCGCTGAAATTGGCAATAAGCCGGCGCCACGATTCGGGATGCAATCCGGCGCCGCCCATTCCCGCGAGAACGCAAATGCCGTTGGGCGTTAGAATCTGCCGGCGCTCGGAAAACGAATGGTTGCCGACCAAATCGTAGATCATGTCATAATGCTGATCGCCTTTGGTGAAATCCTCTTTGGTGTAATCGATCACGTGATCCGCACCTAGCGATTGCACCAGCTCGATATTGCGCGTGCTGCAAACAGCGGTGACTTCTGCGCTGAACGCTTTGGCGATTTGCACGGCGAATGTGCCGACGCCGCCGGACGCGCCGTTGATCAAAACTTTTTGTCCGGTCTGAATGTGTCCCTTGTCGCGGAGACCTTGCAACGCAGTGAGTCCAGCAATTGCGACCGAACCCGCTTGTTCAAATGTGATGTTGCTTGGTTTCGAAACAATGCCGCGATCAGCTTTGACGCGGATGTAATCGGCCACGGCGCCCTTCGCGGCACCGAATACTTCGTCGCCCGCTTTGAAATCAGCGACATTTTTTCCAACTGCTTCGACGATACCGGCGAAGTCGGTCCCGAAACGGGTATTCTTGGGTTTGCGCATTCCGAGCATCGGGCGCATGAGCCACACGCCTCTGATTAAGTGCCCGTCAGCGGGGTTGATCGACGCCGCGCGAACGCGGACAAGAACTTCATTATCAGCTGGCGTCGGCTTTTCAATTTCGCGGAGCTGAAGATTCTCGACGCCGTATTCGCAATTTACGATAGCTTTCATGGGATTATTCGGGTTAGCAGCGTTTTGATTGCAGTCATTGGTCGACATCCAGTAAGCGACAAAGAGCCAGCCGAGCAGCACGAGCAAAATCGCGCCGAGACTCCACTTGAGTAAGCGTTTTATTTTCATGTCGCGGCCGCCGGATGCGCAGTCGTCCAGCGTTGAGCCTTAGCGCCCCAGATCAACAGCCACAAAAACGCAAATTCCCCAACTCCGAGAACCTGCGCGAGCTGGCCAATGCCTTGCGCGGACCCGGGCAGAAAAAGAAAGACAGAGGAGGTGATCACGTAACCGAAGCCCGCAATCATAACCGCGATGCCGACAGAACGGGGGATAAAGCCGGATAGGATCACGGCGATGCCACAAGGAAAGAGCCACAGTCCCCAGAAGATTTGAGCGAGGGCAAGTCCCTGGTTGTGCAAGCGGAGAAAAAATAGGACGAGAGCGTCGCGCTGAGGCTGAGTGAAGGCGGATAAGAACTCGGGGCCACGCGCAAAAACAAGCGCCGCGAGATCGCTCAGGACGTTGAGATAGGAAATAGGCACGGAAAGCAGCATCAGCACCAGCATCGCCCGGGCGTGTTTTGCACTCACGGCCTGGAACAGGCTGTAGAATGCCAGGACCGCGAAAATTACGAGTGTCGCGGAGAACAGCTCGCCCGCCATTCCGAAGCGCAGAAGGGTCTCAGAATTGCGGACATTGTCGGCGGTAGCTAACGCGTTTCCGCGAACGATCAACACACTGGGTACGTAGAGAAGCGCGAAAGGCGCGGGAAGACCGTTTAGGAAATACAAGGCCGCGGCGATCCTGGATTGTTTCTTGAGTGCCCTGATCTCTTCGGGGTTTTGAAAATTAGGCTTCATGCGCGGCGAGGCTCCATTTGATTGTGCGTTTTATTTTCAAAGT
>QHNQ01000081.1 GCA_003218135.1 Verrucomicrobiota bacterium | reverse complement strand
CGGGGACGATCTCCAAATTGTCGCTGTGAATGAACGAAAAGCCGAAAGAAAGTGAGAAGCAGGAAGGATAACAAGTAACCAAATTATGGCACGCAAATGTAGTTCACCTGGATGCGGGTTCTATCTTCCGGATAAATATCCGCTGGCCAAATGTCCGTGGCACATGGCACCGGGCCGCGGGCCAGTTAAGATCGCAGCCGCACTGACAATTGCTGCTGCCGGCTTCGGCGGCGGTTTTGCTTACAAGCGGTTTAGAAGATATCTGGATGAAAGGAAGCTGCGTAAGGAACGCGAGAAACGGCGCCAGCGCGCCGCGTCGGCCGCTTCCGAACAGGAGCAGAAAGTCGGTTCTGTTCGTAACGGAGCCGCCCCAAAGTCTCCGAAACGGCCACGCAAACGAAAGAGAGCCGCGACGAAATCGAAGCGAGCAGAGTAAGATTCGCAAGTAAGGAAGAACGACGAAAAGGTTGGTCAAACGCTGCGTTGTCGCTGATCAATCAGGGGGCGATTAATTCGCCGCGGCGGCAGCCTTGGCAAGAGCGCGCTGGTTGCAGGCGGCGCGCAAAGCTTTCATCTCAGTGCGCAGCTCGGCCATTCGTGTGGCAACGCCTTTGTATTTCTTCGTGGTCCCTGTGACTTCCCGGTGGACTGCGCCTTGGTTGACAAGGCCCTGAAGCTTTTCATACGCACGCAAACGCAGCATCTCTTCGCCGCCACTGGCTGCATTTCGCTCGCGTAGATTGAGGAGCATAATTTCGAACAAGGGCTTGAATTCGAAAGAGGCCTTCGACGAAAGCACAGCGATTAGCTCTTCGGTAATGTTGTCCGGCCCGCGACGCGTGAAAGTAAAACCGGCTCGTTTAGACATCTGAGAGTATAGCACTGATCCGCAAAATAGCGACCGAGGCCACCTGGCCGTAGGGACGAGGCGACTCCACGAGTTCACCTCGAATTTCCAGCGAGTCTTGGGCCGAATCGATTAGATTGAAAATATACAAGATCCTGGAGCGCGAACCAGAAGGCAAAGATGCAAGACGCACAACGTTGCTTGTCCCTTAGCTGCGCCGTCAATTTTCGCTCATTTGCCGGCGACCAGCTTTTGAAAGCGCGGGTCATTGCGCAACGGGTCCCAGATCGGATCGCTCCGAAGATTGCCGACCGTAACGCCATTCGGCGCCTCGAGCAGATGCGGCAAGGCGGCGATGGCTGAATCGATGTCGCCAGTTTGTGCCTGGACAATAGCGAGCGCAGTTTCAGCGAAAGGTTTTGATAAAGCGTCGTTATCGTAATCAGTGATGGCTTGGCGCGCCTGCTCCAGTGCCTTCTCCTTTTCGCCAAGGCCTGCATAGGCCCAGGCGAGATGGCACGGCAGCTGCCGCGCATCCACAGCGACAATCGAGTCAGGCGTCGGCTTCATCGCTGCGGCTGCGCGCGTGAAGGTGGCCCGAGCTTCGTCGGTTTTGCCGGCAAGTTGCTGGCATAGACCGAGGAACGTTATGATACGAGGATCGTTAGCAAACGCCGCGGGCGTGTGCTGCTGAATCTGCGCAATCGCTTCGTCGAAGCGTCTCTCGCCGTAGAGCTGGCTGACTCTTGCGAAGGTAAGGGCCTCATTCTGGGAATTTGCGGGGGCTTTCGCCAGAATCTCAGCGGCTTCGTTAAGCCGACCCTGCGCTTGAAAACTCAACGCCTTTACCGCGAGTGCGCCCTCATTCCCGGGTGAGATTTCCAGGGCGCGATCGACGGCCGTCCGCGCTTCGTCGTAACGGCGGACACTCTGGAGTGCATCAGCAAGGGTTAGAAGGATGTCGATGTTGCGTGGGTCCAATTCTGCGGCTGCCTGATAATGCTTTTGTGCAACGTCAAACTGCCCGAGCCGTCGTTCCAGATGAGCCATCTGCTCAAGCACCAAAGCACTGTTCGGCAGACGCCTGAGCGCCTCTTCGTACGACCGGAGCGCGCCTTGGAAATCGCGCAAAACCCGGTAGCGATAAACGCCCTGCGCGACCCATGCTTCCCCGAGCTCGGGCTGGAGCGACATCGCCCGGTCTGCCGCCTCTTTCACCGCGGCGCCGCTGTTTTTGTCCAGATCAACGCCATTGAAATAGAGATAGCTGCGCGCGACCGCGAGATGGGCCCATGCCAGCGCGAATTGAGGATCAAGCCGGACGGCCTCGACATAAAGGTCAGCGACCCGCTTCGTCGTGTCGAGGTTTCCCTCGTTGTCGATCGCGACCGCGCGCAGGTAAACGTCATACGCCGCCGAACTCTGGGTCGGCTTTTCCGCGACCGCTTTTTGCTCAGCGCCGGAGAGCTTCGCGTTGAGTTGATCAGCAATTGCGTTGGCCACCTCGCCTTCAACTCCAAAGACATCGTCGAGTTTGCGGTTGTAGCTTTCCGCCCATAAATGTTCGGCCGTTGCGGCGCGGATCAGCTGGACGTTGACGTGCACAGCGTTAGCGACTTTTTGCACACTGCCCTCGAGAAAATGCGCCACGCCCAATTCCTGGCCGATCTCACGCAAGTTCTCGGGCGTACTCTTGTATTTCTGGGTAGAGGTGCGCGAGATGACCTTGAGCGCGGCAATCTTGGAAAGCCGGGTCAGGATCTCGTCCTGGATACCGTCAGTGAAATAAGCATTCGATCTATCGTCGCTGAGGTTCTGAAACGGCAGGACGGCAATGCTTTTTTCCGAGATCGCCGATGCAGGTCCGCCGCGTCCCGTTATGTTTCGAAAAGCGGTTCGTGTCGTCAAAAATAGGATGGTCGCGCCCAGGACCATCAACGCACCGATCGCCATCGCCACGATCGAGTAGGGGTGCCGTTTCTTGAGTGCAGATGGCACCGTTCCAGCAATTGGGTTTCTCGCGAATTTTTCCGGAACGGCAGGATTGCCGATCTCGTGGTTGTAAAAGTTCACGACGTGCAAACGCTCGCCGTGTTTCACTTCACATTCGCCGAGATCATGCAGATACGGCTGCCACTGGTCGTACTGCTCGAGGTCTTCGGCGGCGTGCTTTGACACCAGAATGTGACCGGCGTCGCCGCAATCCATGATGCGCTGGGCGATGTTGATTCCGGCGCCGGCAATATTCGCCTGCTCGTTTAAATCAGTGACTTCGTTAACCGGACCACTGTGGATGCCCATGCGGACCCGGATCTCGGGATGACTCTTTAGCGCTTTGGCGATTTCCTCGGCGCAAATTACCGGCGCCTCCGGGCTGTTGCGGAATGCAAGCGCGCCACCGTCACCGGTCGGCAACCGCAGTAGCTTTCCTTCCGCTTCGGCGGCGCGGAATTGCTCGGTCCCGCGGACGATCTCGCGCAACTTCTCAATCTGAGCGCTCTGCTCGTTCGTGCGCAATTTGGAGTAGCCCACGATGTCGATGAAAAGAACATGGGCAATTTCCAGTCGGAGTTTCGATTTCTGCTCGTCCGCCATCGGGGCATGAACTTAGGCGGTTCCGGCGAGGCTCTCTATATTAATTTTTCATGGAAGAGCAGGTAACGCGAGGGCAGCGACTTTGAAATTTTATCGTATGATTTCGCACAACTGCGCCGTCAGCTTTCGCTCATTTGCGAGCGCAAAGCGCATCTGAGAATGCGCCGCACAGGCACCTGGGTGCTTGACCCCTGTTCGGGGGCGGACATAATCCGACCGTGCTCAGCACAGATGCGGCGCACGAGGCCACCGATGTCGAGTTCGACGCGGACGGGGCGACCCTTCGCGCCGCGGCAGGAGTTGGACCCGTGGATGCAGGTCCGCGACTACCGCAACGCGATCACGTTCGTGCAGGCGCTGGACGGCGTCGACCCTGAGCGGATCGGCATCTGGGGCACGAGCTACGCGGGCGGTCACGTCCTCGTCGTCGCCGCGGTAGACCGCCGCGCGCGCTGCGTGGTCGCGCAGGTGCCAACGATCAACGGCTGGCAGACGACGCTGCGCCGGATCGCGCCGCAGGCGCTCCGTGGCCAGCGCAACGCTTGGGATGCGGATCGCCTCGAGCGCTACAAGGGCAACCCGCCGAAAATGGTCCCAATGGTGGTCGACCCCGCCGTGGGCGGCGCGGCCTCACACGCGAGTGCGGACGCGTGGGATTTCTTCACTGGCAAGAACGCGCCGGAGGAGGACAAGTGGCGTTTTAAGAAGTGGCGCAACGAGATCACGCTGCGGTCGCTCGAGATGTACTCGGAGTATGAGCCCGGCGCATTCATCGAGCGCATCGCGCCGACCCCGCTCCTCATGGTAGTCGGCGACGCCGACGTCGTCTGCCCCACCGACCTCGCCCTGGCGGCGTTCAACCGCGCGGGCGAGCCTAAGCGGCTGGAGCTGTACCCCGGCGGTCACTTCTCGGCTTACACCGACCAGTTCGACCGCGCGGCGAAGGCCGCCACCGAGTGGTTCACGCAGCATCTGCGGCCCTAGAGCGATTTCACAAAAGCTGTAGCCACCGGCCTGTGGCCGGTTCATCTCGGCGCTGTTTTTCACACCCGGAAGACCGCCCACAGGGCCGTGGCTACATCGCCCACGGTTTTGTTTAACTCGCTTTAGGCGGGACTGGCCCGGCGGCGCCCGCAGGACATCAAGGTGTCGCGCGCGCCGAAATCGAAGCGAAAACCGGCTAAATCGGAAGTCAGCTAGGAACGGAGAAGCAACGCGGCACCTGGCTGCGACAGTCAGTGGTACTTCTTCACGAGATGATCGATATACGCGCTGTAGGCATCGGCCAGCGGCGCGCTTTCGATGAAAAGAATGTTCTCGGCGTTGAATTGTGCGCTCCGCGAAAAATTATAAGAGCCGGTGATCACGGTGTCGTCGATCACGAGAACTTTGTTGTGCATGAAATTGTGGCGCCCGGCCGGGGTGTAAGGCGTTGAGTTTTTCCCGATCAGACGGGCGCGCGCGATGATTTCCTGAAGCGCGCCGATTTTCCATCGGTTTTGCGGCACTTCCTGCCACTGCAGGTAAACCTGCTCCATTTGGGTGCGATCATAGATTCCATCCACTGCGACGCGCCCGCGACGCAACAAATTGCCGAGCTCACCGATCAACGTGCCGGAGTTGATCAACAAACTACAGATGCGAACGCGGCGTTGCGCTGCGCGTGCCCGCCTCGCGATCTCTGAATCGATCTCCAAGCCGCAGCCCGGCGAAAACATTACACGCACGTTAGCTGATTGATTTGAGAACGTGAGCGGCACCGACTCGGTATGAATGTCGCCGGTGTGCTCGAAGTTTTGCTTCTCCCAGAGCTCCTCGAAATTTTGCGCGTAATAACTCGCCGAAGCCTGCGAGCTTATTTCGACAATGTTGTTTTCCATTAACGTGAAGGCGTCGTCGGTCATGTTGGTCGAACCGGTCCAGACGGATTGTCGATCGCGCACGATGTATTTGCTGTGCATCAGTTTCATTCCGGCAATGCGGCGCCACGGATATCCGAGCGATTGGACAAATGCGCCGGTGCCTGCTGGAGCAGGGTCCTGACCGGCGGCAAGATTTGGCTGGGGGGGTTTATCGGCGTCGTAGCAAAAACGAATTTCCACACCTGCCTGAGCCTTTTCGCGCAATGTCGCTGCTAATTTTGCGCGCAGCGGATCACTGAATCGCATGTCGTAAACCGCGAAATCGAGGGTGTGTTTCGCGCCGCTGATGAACGCCGTCAGTCGCGCCATCACCTCATCAGCGGATTGTTCGCGTTCAGCGAGAAAGAACACCGAAAGACTGTCCATTGATAAGAATGCTTAGCTGGTTGGCGAAGGCTGACAACGCTGTCGGCGCGACGCATACTAGGTGGAAATGCTTGATCCGTCTGCAGACGAAATACGCAAATGGGGCAATTCCGTCATCCAACTGATGACTGATTATCTCTGCAGCCTCCGTGATCGTGGGGTGTATCGTCACATGTTTTCACGCAGGATTCGCGACCGGCTCGACGCCGCGCTCCCAACTAAAGGAACCGATTTTGACGGTCTGCTGAGGGTTTTTCGGGAGGACATTATTCCCTTTAGCCGACAGAACGCGCATCCGCGCATGTTTGGCTACGTGCAATCACCTGGGACTCCCATTGCGGCGTTCGCTGACCTGCTCGCCTCAACTCTCAACGCGAATCTCACGGTCTGGCGTTCCGCGCCCGCGCCGGTGGAAGTTGAACGCCTGACGATCGATTGGATCCGGCAAATTCTTGGATTCAATGCTGGAGCTGGAGGACTCTTTGTCAGCGGCGGATCGATGGCCAATCTCGCCGCGCTCGCCGCGGCGCGGCAAACGAAAGATTGCTTGTCAGGCCGCTTGCGGATCTATGCGTCGAGCGAGACGCATTTTTCTATCGTTAAGGCAGCAGCGCTTTTGGGGATCGGGCGGGAAAACGTGTGCCATATCGCCGTGGACGAGCGATTCAGAATTCGAATGGACGATCTTGTTGTAAAAATCACCGCTGACCTGGAGGCTGGCTGCGTTCCGTTGTGCGTGGTTGCCAATGCCGGAACAGTGAACACGGGCGCGGTCGATCCGTTAGCCGAGATTCGAGAGATTGCGAACCGCTTCCAACTTTGGATGCATGTGGATGGAAGTTATGGCGCCCTGGCTATTCTCGCGAAGTCCGCGCGTGAATTGTTTGCGGGCATTGAGCGTGCCGATTCGGTCGCGCTCGATCCTCACAAATGGCTTTATCTTCCGGTGGACGTTGGCTGCGTGATTTACCGCGACCCGGAGATCGTGCACGCGGCTTTTGCGCACGAGGCCGAATACACTCGCATTATTGGGCAGGAGGCAGACGAGGCGTTCGCATTTTGGGATTACGGCCCGGAGCTTTCGCGGCGGTTCCGCGCGCTCAAGGTGTGGATGTTGTTAAAAGGAGTCGGCGTTGATGCATTGAGCGAGGCGATCGAAAACAATCTTGCATGTGCGCGCCATCTCGAATCGATGGTGCGCGCCAGCGATGACTTCGAGATGGCCGCGCCGGTCGAGCTGTCGATCTTTTGCTTTCGTCATATGCCGGCGCAGCTCAGAAACGAATCGCCCAAAACAATCGATGCATTCAATGAACGCCTGCTAGTCGCACTGCAACGAGACGGCAGTTCGTATCTGTCCAATGCTACGCTTGGCGGTCGGTTCGCCCTGCGTGGTTGCGTGTTGAACTATCGGACGACTTTGCACGATATCGAGATCCTGCTCGATGATTTGCGACGCGTAGCGAAATCGTTAGCGAGTTGACGTAAAGGCGGAAGGAATCCCGGTTGAAGCCTGATTCAACCCTGCCTGTTTCGTGATAGAGAGGAGGCGCGAGACCGCGACGCGATGCGATGGCGTAACTGCAGGAAGGGTCGCTCTACTGTGAAAAAGAGAATCGTGGCGGCAGCATAAACGCAAAGCTCGACGCCGATTAGCGCGGGTGCGGTCTTGGGGTCGATAGCGTGTGCGCGGCAGAATTCGATCACGCCGTGGATCACAAGTTTTTGTACGAGATATGCGCTGTAAGCGATGCTGGCGACAAACGCCGCGCCGGGAATCGCAACCCGGCGTAATGGCAGGCGCGGGCTGACCGCGCAGATCAGCAACGCGGCCATGGCTATCGCAAGCAGCGGAAATTGCCAGACGCATGCGTTGAAATTGATGTACTCGTTTTCCCCGAGCCAGAGCGCGTACACAATCAGCGCGAGAGCAGGCACCCAGAGCCAAATCGTCGAGTTTGTCAGCCGTTGCCACAATTGCGGCCGAAATTTTTCGATCGCGGCAATCACAACTCCGAACACGAGCGGATCGAGCCGTGTCCAGGTTGGATAGTAAATCCATGCCTGAAACCCACGAAACGAAACGCCGCCATCAACTGATGGATTCTGTGCAGCCAGAAAAGCCCGCAGCAGCACGCCGCCAACAACAATGACACACGAAAGAATCATCGCGGCGCGAGGCCGCCAGAACAGAACGAGCAAAATAAACGGAAGCGCGAGATAAAACTGATCTTCAACCGCGAGTGACCAGGCATGCGAAAACGCGGTGCCGCCGTGCAGCGCAATGTTTTGAATGGACGACAGAAATTTCCAGAGCGGTTGGGCCATATCCGGATACTCGCGCCATGCGGGAAGCGAAAAATAAATCGTGAGAATCACAGAGTACGCAGGCATGATCCGCAGGGCGCGGCGCGCGTAGAATCGCGCCAGGTTCAGCCGCTTACTACGCGCCAGCTCCGCCAGAAGCTGGCCGCCAATCAGATACCCGCTGAGAACAAAAAAGAGATCGACGCCGATCCAACCCCATCGGTGGACGCGACCCGGCAACGGGAAACCCATGATGCCGGCGTGATAAATAACGACGAGGATGATCGCTAGCGCGCGGAGAAGATCGAGACCGGGCTGGCGCTCGCGGCCGTCGAAACGCGGGTCGACGTGACCTTGTGGCGGCGCTGGCGGTTTGGTCGTCACACGGAAGGGATGAAGTAAAAATTATGGAGGAGGAACCAGAGCCGCTGGCAGCGTAGGCAAACCATCGAAAGTGATTCGTTATTTGTTGTGGAATCTTTCAGTAAATTTTCGATCGAGTCCACAATACGACTGACGAATACCGATGAGCGGCGGAGGCAGCGACGCGTTATCGCCAGTGGCGAAGAACGCGATGCCGCGGAGTTGCGGTGGCGTGATCAGCGCTGGTCGCGATTAGTTGCCGGCGCCGCAAGTGCCCCAGCGCGGTGTGGACGGCGCTTTTCGACAGTCCAGTAGCATCAGCGATGGTTCGAACGCTCGCTGGAATGGGTTTCCCGTGGCGTCGAACAGCCTGGCTATAGAGATGGAGATAAACGAGGTAGGCGGCGGGCTTTTGATCGTGCGCGATCAGGTCGCGCATCAGCACGTCGAGGACGTAGTCGTCAATGGGAATGGTTCCTTTGAAGCGAGGCACAAGAAAAGGAAGAAGTAAGAATTAAGAAGTAAATCTGGAGCTGTACCGATAAAAGGACAGCATTTTTTGGTGGCAACCGTTATCAGCTGTGGACGAGACGTCTGCAATCCACTTAGGTTCGAGGCATCATGATCAAACAAATTAAATTCGTCAGCATTCCGGTGCGCGATCAGAACCGCGCGCTGGATTTTTACACCGACAAACTCGGGTTCACGATCATCACGGATCAACCGTTCGACGAAAAACAGCGCTGGATTGAACTGCGAATTCCGAAAGCGGAGACGCGCGTGGTGTTATTCACGCCGGAGGGAGACGAGAAACGGATCGGCTCGTTCATGAATATGTCGTACACGTGCGACGACATCGACAAAACGTACGAGGAATTGAAGAAGCGCGGCATCGAATTTGAAGGTCCGCCGCAAAAACAGCCTTGGGGGACTTACGCGATGTTCAAGGACAGCGAAGGCAATCGATTCGTTGTTTCATCGGACTGAAAGGGCGCGACCTGCTCGCCACCAAACCGTTGGTCACAGGATTGCAGCTGACCGCAGCCGCCGTTACAAATGCAAGCGTGCGCGCGAGTGGGTTCGAGTTCGAAAAAAGGTTCTGGATCATCAGCGCGATTTATTTGGTAGGATTTCTGCTTTCCGTTTTTGATCACACTTCGTTCATCGTCGCACTTCGCCATTTGATTGCGCCATCGATAACGCGCGGCAGCTGGGATGCCGCAGCGTTCGCGCGAATCGTGATCGCGACTGGCGCGTTGTTCATGTTTCTGAGCGCCGCGTTGCGGACATGGGGGACGGCTTATTTGCGCACGGAAGTTGTGCACGACACTGCTCAACATTCCGAAGCGCTCGTGGCTGACGGACCTTTTCGTTACACGCGCAATCCTCTTTATCTCGCCAATCTCCCAATGGCGGCTGGAATCAGCGTTCTGGCGAGCCGATCAGGATTTGTTTTCTTGCTGTTGGCGAACTGGATTTTTGTTTATCGGCTAATTTTTCGTGAAGAAGAATCGCTGCTGAAAACTCAGGGTGAGTCGTATCGCGTGTATTGCCGAGCGGTGCCACGTTTCTGACCTGCGTTGAGGCCGCGCGTTCCCTCTGGAAATCTCCAGCCCGACTGGGGCCAGGCCTTCGCCGGAGAGAGCTTTGTCTGGTTGTTCGGTGTCGCTGAGTTATTGATCGCAGTGACTTTGAATCCGTGGATCGGTCTCGTCGCGTTTCTGCTCGGTTTCGTCGCGCATTTTCTAATCACGAGACAAATTCAAAAGAAGCGAAGCGCATAGCGCGTGACGGTAAGTCGCTTCGCGGCCGGCACGGCCGCGACTAAAATCTGCGGCTGACACAGCCGCCTCTACAACCGGCTATTTCTTACCTGCGCGTGTGTAGGCGATCTCCATCGTCTTCTTTTCCTGGCCGCCGTGCGTTTCGTACCAGTCGAGCATCATGTGGTTGTTGTCGGCGATCTTAATTACTTCGCGCACTTGCGACTTCATTCCCGGGAGGGGCTCCATCTCCATTGTGTAAGTGAAACTCTTGGTAGCCGGATCGTAGGTGCCTTCGGAGAACTCAATTCCAGTGCCCATGTTGTCGACCCATGAGGCAACGAACTTTTGCTTTACGTTGTCGTAGCCTTCCAAGCCCATGCCTTTGAATTGCATATCTTTCATTTTGCCGTCTTCACCTGGCATCTGCATCTTGCCGGTCACATCCATCATCACGTAACGGCCGCCCATGATGCTCTTGCGAGTGGCGGTGCCTTTGGATTCCTGGGGCGGCGCGTTCGGATCGGGATTCATCCACATTTTGATGGCGAAATTCCAGTTGCCGTCGAGGCTCGAGAGAAGCTTATGGTTCTCATTGAGCTTCGACTTCTCCATCATCTGCTTCATCATCTCCTGCGGATTCGGCTGGCCTGTTGCAGTTGCTGGTTGGGCCGCGCTCGTACCCGATGCAGTCGCGGGCGACGTAGCGGGGGTTTGGGCAAATGAGGGTATCGCGATCAACGTCGCGATTAGAATTGTGATAAATGAGGTGAGGTTTTTCATGGCCGCATTTTGCCAGTGATCCGTTTCGACTGGCAAGTGACAAGTGACGTCGGATGCAAAAATCTGACGACGCCACAAATGCTCGGCGTAAGGTGCAAAATGAAACAAGAGAATCCGACGATTGAAATTTGTCCTGGCATTACTCGCCGGACGGTTGCCCATGGCGAGACGATGTATGAGATGCTTGCCACGTTGGCGGCGGGGAGTCGTATGCCAGAGCATTCGCATTCGCAGGAACAAATCGTTCACATTCTCGAAGGCAAAATGCGATTGATCGTTGATGGCGTGCCCCATGAGCTTTCAACTGGCGATTCTTTTTACCTCGCGAGCAATGTTCCCCATGGCGTGGAAACGCTCTCAGCGACGCGCGTGCTCGATACGTTTAGTCCGCCGCGGAAGGATTACCTGGCGATCGACGAGAAAGTTCGCCAGGAAGTGTTGTAGCTGTGCCATCAGGAACAAGCCGAAGCCCGAACCTTCAACCTTTCGGCTCGTCTGTAATTCGGAGCATGACCTTGCCACGCGTATGGTGGGTGGCGGCTTGTTGTTGTGCGCGGATTGCATCATTCAGCGATAAGACCTGCGTGACTACGGGCTTAAGTTTTCCAGAGTCAATGAGTTGGGCGATCTCGGTCAGGTCTTCTGCATCGGGATGAACTGAGATTGCTGCTCCGTGAATGCCATGTTTCTTGAGTTCAGCGCGATCGGGAAGGGCGACCAGTGACATGACGATTCCGCCTTGCTTCACCACAGCGTACGAACGAGCAAGCGTTTCCTTGCCCACCGGATCAAGTACCGCGTCCACGTCCTTCGCGACATCTTCAAATTTCGTTTTGGCGTAATCAACTGCCACGTCCGCGCCAAGCTGCTTTAAGAGATCCTGGTTTGCTGTCGAGGCCGTGGCAATTACGCGCGCACCGCGCGCTTTCGCGATTTGAATTGCAAAGATGCCAACGCCACCGGAGCCGCCGTGGACGAGACTGGTTTGCCCGGGCTGAAGTTTCGCCACGTCCACTAACGCCTGCCACGCAGTCAAGGCGCCCATCGGGACGGCCGCGGCTTCCACAAAGCCGAGAGACTTTGGTTTGCGAGCCACTTCCCATTCTTTCACTGTC
>QHNQ01000080.1 GCA_003218135.1 Verrucomicrobiota bacterium | reverse complement strand
TGACTGATCTCTGCCTGACCTGATGGCGGAAAATCCTCGGCACAGCGAGATTAGTCTATAGGTCATAAACTACAGAGCAATCCCTCCCAGTTTTGAGCTCGCCCTTGAGCTCGCGCGCTTCGATGACACTGGGATTATGACCTTTTCAATCGCGACTGAGACTTCCTAGTTGCCATTGATTGCGTAATCCGGCCGCTTGTGAATGAAAGCGAACATTATCGCCATTACGTGCGACGAATTGGATCTGCGTAACCGGCAGCAATGGTATCGGTCTTACTGGTCCGATCGTGCGCGGGACTTGTCTAACACGATGCTCAAGCCAGGAGGCTTGATATGATGTGGTAGATCATCTCCTGTTTTCCAAGGCGGCGAAACTGGCCATCTATTAAGACGCTTATCTATCGCAATCTCGTTTTCTGTCGGCGGGTCTGAAGCGTTTTGAATCACGGTAACTATGCGGAATTCGGTTGCGCGTTCAGTCAGCTTGAAGCAGACCAGGTATGAGCTGCGATCGCGCTCTGCTCCGGTGCCTGGACTGGTGATTACAACGTGAAAGAGATAAAAAGGCCAATCTTTGTCCACGAGGTCTACCTTCTCGAACGTCGCTGAGAACGGATGCGTCACACCATCCCACACCAAGAATTGGGCTTCGCTACGTGCGATATTATCGTTGTTAACAACATCAAAAAGCCAGTCGAGACTTCCAGCGTACGTTTGGAATGTGGCAACCGTTAGTACGGTCAGTACAACAGTGAGCTCTCGCATAAGAGTTGCTAGGGGGTCTAATCCGCTTGGCTCGTCTTGTGACCGCCTGATAAAAGCCAAATCATGTAAATTCATTTTAGCGGGAAGTGCGACGTGACGCGAGCAAAACTCCACCCGCCAAGGCGCCGTTTGATCAATCGTTCCGAACTGACAATCCCAGCCGATTAGTTCTTCAGTCGAAGTGCGCCATCGACAGAGAGGGCAATTTTCGAGCGACGCGGTAATTTCGTGCATCAGCGATGCATGATTTTATTGCCTGGAAGTGATGCTTTGTGGCGCGCCGCTCGGCAAGTCGCCGCTCCGCCCGCCGTCGTTCTACAATCTTGCAATCGACGAGCGTTTTGAAGCCGTGTTCGACCCAACCGCGTCTGAAAGAATCAAGCGTCTTCCAATTCATTGTTTCTACTCCGACAAATGTTTCTCGATTTTGGACACCGTCTTAATCTCGAGCCACAAACATTTCGTATTGAGCTCGGTCAGTGGATGTGTCGCCGGTTGACGGGGAAGTAAGTCTTAACCAGCCGCTGCAATCTTAGTTACGAGTTGCTCAATGCTAACGAATGTGGTTCACGTATCGGCGGAATGAAGGAGCATTACTTCGATGATCTGAAAGTAGGCGATCGCTTCAAGTCCGAAACGCAAAACGTGACGGAGAAACAGCTTATCGAGTTCGCTCACAAGTTTGATCCACAGATGTTTCATCTCAGCAGGAAAGCCGCCGAGCGAACAATCTTCAAGGGATTGATTGCAAGTGGGTGGCATACGGCAGCGATCACGATGCGGCTTTTTGTGAGAACCTTGAACTTCACTGAAGGCGCCATCGGCCTCGGGGTGGATGAACTGCGCTGGCCTAATGTGGTGCGGCCGGGCGATGTGCTCACTGTGGAGACGGAGATTGTCGATGTGCGTCCTTCACGTTCGCGGCCCGGTTATGGCATTATTCGCCTGCGGAACGTCACAACTAATCAGCGAGGTGACATCGTGCAAACAATGCTTGCAAGCGCAATGGTGCCGAGGCGACTGAAGGACAACAGGACTACTGACACCTGACCACCGGTCAGGCCATTTGAAGGCCTGTTCCCGCGACAGCTTCTTTGAAATCATCAGGCACAGAGGCTTGAAACTGTTTCCATTCGCCGGTCCGCGGATGACGGAATCCGAGCTTCCAAGCATGCAACATTTGGCGCGGAAAATTTTTGACCAGGCGTGCTCCATAGACTTTGTCACCGAGGACCGGATGACCCAGATGATGAAGATGCACGCGAACTTGGTGCGTGCGTCCACTGTGCAGCCGGCATTCAATCAAACTTGCTTCCTCATTCGAGCGAACGACGCGATATTCGGTTTTGGCTGTGCGTCCACGCTTTGTGGTGACACTCATTCGCTGCCGGTGGACAGGATGTCGTCCGATCCTTTCTTCGATTACGCCGGTCGGCTTGCGCAGTTTTTCCGCCACCAGTGCGAGATAAATCTTTTCTACGGTGCGGTCGGCGAATTGTCTGGATAATTCTCGATGGATAAGGTCATTCTTAGCGACTACCAGGCAACCGCTTGTCTCCTTATCGAGGCGGTGAACGATGCCAGGCCGTTCCTTTCCGCCGATGCCTGAAAGTGTCGTGCAATGACTGAGCAGTGCGTTGACCAAAGTGTGTTCCCGTTGACCTGCGCCCGGGTGAACTGTCAGCCCTGCCGGTTTATTGATGACGATGAGATCGTCGTCTTCAAATAGAATATCGAGCGGAATTCGTTGTGGCCGTGTCTCGATCTGTTCGACCGGCGATTCCCTGAGATCGATCTTGTCACCGGCTCGAACAATTTGCCTGGGCCGAGTGGATGCGCCATTGAACCGAACGAATCCGCCACGGATCAACTGCTGAAGCCGCGACCGCGAATATTGCGGAAGTCGCTTTGCCAGAAAATGGTCAAGGCGCAGTTTCGCGTCGTTTTCTGATACGATAAACTCGATAGGCGTCGGATCTTTCAACGTTTCCGAACTAGAGCAGAGCACGAGCATGAACACGAGCAAGAGTAAGAGAGGGAATAGGCAGCAGAGTGAGGATGAACGAATCTCGCGGTTGAGAGTCAGATTTTAGACGAATCGTTGCCACCAAGGCTCTTTGGCACGATGTTTTTGTCCACATGTCACAACAAAATCCGCCACCGCCATCGTTTCCTTCACCGGAAGAGTTGAAGGCCAAGATCACGGAGTTCATGAAACAGAACTTCGGCGATCGGGTCTCGGTTGCCACCTTTGCGGAGCCCGAGCCGGCGGCGGCAGAAGAGGATGAAAAGGTCGAGAAGGCAGACCATAAGGAATTCGAATTCAACCTCCTGCCTCGCGATATTAAAGCGCATCTTGATCGGTTCGTGATAAAGCAGGATGAGGCGAAGAAGGTTCTCGCGATTGCCGTTTGCGATCATTACAACCACGCCAACTATTTGCGCCGCCTGGAGAAAGAAGATGTCAGACGGGCGCAGGAGGTCGAATACATTAAGCAAAATGTGATCTTGGTCGGCCCAACCGGCGTCGGCAAAACATATCTGATCAAGCACATCGCGGATCTGATCAAAGTGCCGTTTGTGAAAGCGGACGCGACCAAGTTCAGCGAGACCGGCTATGTCGGTGGTGACGTTGAAGATCTGGTGCGCGAGCTGGTGCACAAGGCCGATGGCGACGTGAACCTGGCGCAATTCGGGATCATTTATATCGACGAGATCGATAAGATTGCGTCCGCGGGAAATTTGATTGGTCGCGACGTGAGCGGACGTGGGGTGCAAACGACGCTGCTGAAGTTGATGGAGGAAACGGAAGTGCCGGTGCGCAGCATGAACGATCTCCAGGCGCAGCTCCAGGCGGCATTCGAATTCCAAAGGCGCGGCAAAGCAAAACGCGAGACAATCAACACCCGCCATATTCTCTTTGTCGTCAGCGGCGCGTTCGAAAAGTTGAAGGAGCAAGTGGCGCGTCGGGTCCGGCAAGCACAGATAGGGTTTCGAGCCGAGCCAGTTCAAGTGATGGACAACGAATTGTTCCAGCACGTCACGACGCAGGATTTCATCGAGTACGGCTTCGAGCCGGAATTTATCGGCCGGTTGCCGGTGCGCGTTGTGTGTGAAGATCTCGACGCCGATGATCTCTTCAACATCATGAAATATTCCGAGGGCAGTTTGCTTCGCCAATACGAGCGCGCGTTTCGCGCCTACGGCATCGAGATCAGTTTCGAGGATGAAGCGTTACGTCTGTTGGCCGAAGCCGCTGCAATGGAAAAGACCGGCGCGCGCGGATTGCTTACGGTATTCGAGAAATTATTTCGCGATTATAAATACTACCTGGCCGGGTCGGGTCTGAGCCAGTTGCGTGTGACGGCAGCGCTGGTGCGCGAGCCGCAGCGCGTGCTTGACCGGTTACGGGTTGAAGGACACAAGCTGGAAGCGCAAATGCTCGAAGCTGGTGCGCGCCAATTCGCCGAGAAATTTAACAGTGAGCACGGATTGGAAATTGTTTTCGATGAGACTGCGATCCGACGCCTCGTGCAGCGCGCGCAAGCTGAGCGGATGACGATGAGCGATCTGTGCGCTCATTTATTTAAGGATTACCAATTCGGCTTGAATCTGATCAAAAAGAACACCAGCCACGCAAAGTTTGTCCTTGATGCCGGGGCAATCGACGCTCCGGACAAGTTCCTGAGCGAACTGGTGGTGCAATCTTATTATCCTGCTTCAGTCGCGCAAAGAGCTTGATAGTTGATGAAGCGGTTGTTGATCACAACGCTGATAATTGGAGTCGCCGTGGCTGTCGCCGTCGGAGCGCTTCATGCCACAAAGTTCATGGCAGGTTTTGAAGCTGCCGCCGCACGGCTTGTCACCGATTATGCGAGCGCGACAAGAATCGTTGGCGAAAAATGGCAATACGTTTTTGTCTTGTTGATTGCTCTTGGTGTCGCGTGGCTCAGGCTCAGCAACGTTCCACGGCGGCATAGCCGGTTATTGATTTGTTTGTTATTGATCGAGCTGGTGGGTCTCTCCTGGGTTTGCTCTCTTTATAAAATATTCTTTCAGCCTGCGCCTTCTGTTCTTACGCTTTTATTCGCATGGGTAACGGCGGAGGGCTGGTCCGCATTTGTACGAAGAGATCGCTCGCATCTGGTGCGAACATTGTTTGCCGATCGCGTGTCGAAAAAGGAGTTTCGGAGGCTGAGCGACGGAACAACCGCATTCGATGCTGAGCCGAAAGTATACGAAGTAAGCGTGGTCGTCTGCGACGTCGCCAACAAGTTCGCATTCGAGAAAAATTCTGACCCAGTCGCCTTCGCAGAAGCTACGGGGAAATTAATTCGCGAGACGACCACGCATCTCATTGACGAAGGCGCTTACCTGCATGCCGCTGACGGGGAAGGGGTCGTTGCGTTCTTTGGATTTCCGGTTCCAAACGCTGAACATGCTCAGAAAGCAGTCCGCGTTGTTCTCGAAATGCTAAAGAATTTTCGCAAGCGTCGCCAAGGTAAGGAAGAAACTACTGACAACTGGGATATTCGCGTCGGGATTAGCTCTGGCTTGATCATTGCCGGTACGGTGAAAGACAGCGAGCGCCCGCTGCTGCTGGCGAGCGGTGAACCGATCGACCTTGCCCGGAGATTCTGCGCACTGAATCATTTCTACGGGTCAAACGCCCTGATGGACACGCCCACTTTTGATAGGGTAAGTGACGCAGTTGTCGCGCGTCCGATTGACTTTGTCAGCGGGTTGAATTCGCATGATCGGGTTGAAATTTACGAGCCAGTTTGGCTTGCAGAGGAAGCCAAGCCGGAACACGTCGCGCGGCGGGATGCTTTCTGGAGCGGCGTGGTTCTTTATCGAGAAAAGCGCTGGGCGGAAGCCTATAGCGAATTTCAGAAGGCACGAGGCTCGGGGGATGAAGATGATGCGCCATTGCAATTTTATTTGCGCAGGCTGGAGCCGCTTCTTCTTCAGTTGACGCAATCGCGTTTGGAACAAATCTGAGCGCTTTGAGAAGGACGGAATATCCGGCAGCGATCCGGAATTTGATTACGCAACTGCGGCAAATGCCGGCAGTAGGTCCACGCTCCGCGGAGCGGATCGCTCTGTGGATGGTGCGAGCGCGGGATGATCAACCAGAGCAAATTGCGCGCGCCGTCGTGGACACACGCCAGTCTATTCGGCCATGCAATCTCTGCGGATTTTTTGCTGCTGGCGAGTTCTGCGAAATATGCGTCGACTCGTCTCGCTCAACCGAGTTGCTCTGCGTTGTAGAACAGCCAACCGACATTCTTCCCCTGGAGAAAACCGGCGCCTTTCGCGGCCGATATCATTCTCTTGGAGGCAAAATTTCGCCGCTTGATCATGTGAGTCCCGAAGATTTGCGTATCAAAGAATTGCTCGAGCGCGTCGAGCGCGAAAAGATCTCGGAAATTATTTTCGCGCTTCCTGCTGATGTAGAAGGCGAATCCACTACAAATTACATCGTTGATTTACTTAAGGACAAGCCGATCACGCTCACGCGTATCGCGCGCGGCATTCCGGCCGGCGGCGGCCTTGAATCGGCCGATGAATTGACGCTCTCCGCCGCGCTTTCTGGGCGTACAAGGCTCTAGGGGAAGCGGTTCGCTTCCCCGGGCGCCAACGGCGTACCCTAGAGTCTTCCGCTGCAGAGCGTTTTAACTTTTGTAACTTTTGTAACGTTGTAACTTTCTTTGCCATGTCCTGCGCAAAAATCGATCCGGCGTTGCACCGGACCCAAAAGCCGCCGTGGATCAAGGTGCGGCTGCCATCCAATCCTGTTTTCTTTTCAACCAAAGCCCTCATTTCCGATTTGCGCTTGCATACCGTTTGCGAAAGCGCGCAATGCCCAAATCGCTGGGAATGCTGGAGCCAGGGCACAGCCACTTTCATGATCGCGGGAGATCGCTGCACGAGGGCGTGCGGATTTTGTGCGGTGACGACGGCAAAGCCTTTCGCGCTTGAGGAAGACGAACCGCAACGTGTCGCTGAAGCGGTTCGCCGGATGAAATTAAAACATGTCGTCATCACTGCAGTTGCTCGTGACGATCTCAAGGACGGCGGCGCTCACCATTTCGCGCGCACGATTACAGCGATTCGCGAAATGGACCCTTCAATCATCGTCGAAGTGCTAGTGCCGGATTTTCACGCGCAAGATTGGTGCATTCAGATCGTGCTCGATGCCGGGCCGGACATTTACAATCATAACATGGAAACCGTCGAACGCCTGACGCCACTCGTGCGCTCACGCGCAAAATATCACACGTCATTGCGAGTTCTACGTCGCGCAAAAGAACTATCGTCCCGCAGTGGCGGCGTTGTCACGAAGAGTGGCGTGATGCTCGGCCTCGGTGAGAAAGAGACGGAACTGTTTCAAACGATGGACGATTTGCGTGAAGTCGGCTGCGAAGTGCTGACGATCGGGCAGTATTTGCGTCCGAGTCCGAAACATTTGCCCGTCGTCGAGTACATCACGCCTGAGCAATTCAGTTATTTCGGCGACATCGCGCGCAGAAAAGGTTTTCTCTACGTCGCCTCGGGTCCGCTGGTCCGCAGTTCCTATCACGCAGCCGATTTTCATCCGGTCGTGCGCCGATGATGGAAAGAATGCGAGGCACCATACGTGCGCTTGCAATCATTGTCATTCCGAGCGAAGCGAAGCGAAGTCGAGGAATCTCTGGATCTAATACTGAGATGTCTCGGCTTCGCTCGACATGACAGAAACGGATGTAAGATCGCAAACCGCCGCAGTCATCCCTGCGTATCAGGACGAAAAACATATCGGAGACATCGTTAGCCGAACACGCGAACAACTTGATCACGTCCTTGTGATTGATGATGGCTCGACCGATCAGACCGCACAACGCGCACGCGAAGCCGGCGCCGAGGTTATTGTTCACGATCAAAACCGCGGTAAGGGCGAAGCGATTAAGACAGGATTAGCGCACTGGTTCGCCGCAGCGAATCCGTCCGGCGGCGGATTATATCGACAAATCGCGTGGGCGATCCTTCTCGATTCCGACGGCCAGCATCTTCCCGAAGAGATCGATCGGTTTATAGCGGCAGCGGCTTCCGTAAGAGAGCCGAGTTTTTTCATCGGCAACCGCATGAATGATACTGCCCGCATGCCGTTGATCCGGCGCATTGTGAATCGTTACATGAGCAGCGAGGTCAGCCGTGTTTGCGAACAAAAAATTCCCGATACGCAGTGCGGATTCCGCATGTTAGATCGGCAATTGGCGCCAGAGTTACATGCTAGCGGACACCGATTTGATTACGACACTGAAGTGCTCATCATCGCCAGCCGCAAAGGTTACCGGATCGAATCAGTCCCAATCACGACAGTTTACACCGATCAAGTGAGCAAGATTCATCCGGTGCGGGACACGATTCGCTTCTTTAAATTGATGTGGCGGTACCGGAACATTTCTCGTTCGAGCAGTGTCGATAGCGAGCTCTGACCCAATCCTCACCGCGGTCGATAATCGGTGGTTTTGAACCGAGCTAATTTGCATTGACGCGGGAAAATGCTCCTGCTAGCCGAGCAGCCGTGATTTTTCGCGCTCTCTCATATATCGGAATCGTTGTTTTTCTTATCGCGGGCTGTCCTGAAGTAAGCCATGCTTTGGTCCTCTCAGACGGATTCGTCGTGTATGTGGGCGAGCGGCCCTATCCGAGCGACTTCGACCCCTACTACAACCAGCCTAAAATCTACCGCCAACCACGCTATTACACATCAACAACCAAGAAGGCCAAAGGCAAGAGAGTGTTCAAGACCACAAAGGTGAAGGACCAATACGGTCGCACCGTTTACAAAAAGACCACTTCTCACAAGAAAAAGAAGAAATAGCCCTCACTCTATGAAATTGCCTTTTTTTCTCTTCATCCTTAGCGTCGCCAACGCACTCGCGAACGATCTCGACTTTACGCTGGTGAACCAAACCGGGCGAAGCTTTGAAGGTCTCTATATCACCGCCTCTGATAACAAGGATTGGGACGCAAATCTCCTTCTTGACGGCAAAGTGCTCGCTGCTGGGGGAAAAATCCAGGTGCGCTTCAAGAGGGACGCAAAATCAGAATTTTGGGATTTCAACCTGGTGGACGACGAGGGACTCTCAGTAACCTTTAATAAGATAGACCTGGCAGGCGTTGACACCGTCACGTTGAAGGACGTCAACGGCACGATCACTGCGGAGATTGAGTAGCTTACGCTCGATAGAAGAACGAGAGGTCTAATCTAAACTCCGAAATTCTTAGCGCGCACGACATTCGACATTCGTCGGCGACCGTCGGGTTCTTCAGCGAAAATCGCAGTGCTAGACGCGTACACGCGGCGAGCGCACGTCCTTGCCGGGACAACTCCGCGTGAGCGGCAGACAAAGATGCGTGCGCCCCCAAATTCGCGCTGTTCTATGGATTCTCGGTGATGATCCCAAAGAGACCGTGTTCTTCGTCAGCGATTCCAGCGGTGAAAAAAACTCCTCCGCCAACCTGCGCAGGGAGCATATCCCATAGGCCATCAAACTGGAGCGGCGTGCCATCGGCGCGCATGAGCTGCTCGATGAACGCGCCGCTCATTGGATTGTAAACGTTGATGAGGCCGTCACCGAAATTGCCGACCCACAGATTGCCTTCCACCTCAGTGAGTCCCCACGGTGCATTGAGATTCCCGTTTGCGACCAGGTGCCTCAGGAAGGTGCCGCTGGTATCGAACACATTGATGAAGCCACAGCCGGGACAGGCAACGTCATCGTGTTTCTTATGATCCTGCTTCGCGTAGGTCACAAAAATTTCGCCGTTGAAATTCCGGATGCCAAACGGTGCATATCCAGCCGGAAGATTGGGATCGACGAAACCGTTGGGAGTCACCTGATGAAAATTCTCATCGTAGGTTTCAACCTTGCCCGTGTGAAAATCCGTCACGAACAGAAAATTGTGACCGCCAGCAACGCCGAGCGTTGCGCCTTTGTAAACAGCGCTGTTGACACCGCGGTTGGTGCCGTTATCAACTGCGACGACGGCATTCGTCGGGTCGACGGTCGGGTTCCAACCTGAGATGAGACCATCTTCACTGACAAAAATGAACCGAGCGGGGCCCGAGACTCCATTTTTTGTGACTTGGAAGAACGACGTGCCGTTGAAGACCACACCGGTGGGATTACCTGTTCCTCTGTTCCGCACGGCGGTGGGAATTGTGACGATCAGCGGCTGAGCTATGCCCTGCTGATT
>QHNQ01000079.1 GCA_003218135.1 Verrucomicrobiota bacterium | reverse complement strand
GGCGGGCTGCAAAAGTAACGCGGTTGTTACTTTTAACTGAAGGCTGCGTAACCGATGCTGCAGCGTCTTACTTAGCAGACTTCAGAAACTCGACGATCAGGCGCTGTTCCTGGCCGGTGATGTTGGCCCGGAGACGCATGTGATGAACGATCACGTCCCATTGCGCGTTAGTGTACATCGTGGGCGGCCGAATGTTATGGCAGCGAAGGCAGTTGTTAGACCAAAGCTCTTCGCCGGTAAGGCCCATATAGGAATCGTTCGAGACCGCCCCCCCCGACTCGGTAGCAGTTTTTTGTTTATGGTTTCCTTTAGGTTCGGCCAGCAAATTCCAGGTGGCGCTCGCGAAGAGGAGAAGCCAAGCCGCCAGGATACAGCGAAGCAGGATTCGTATCATGTGCCTCTTTCGGTTAGAAACCCATGGCCGTCTGAAGAAGCATTGCGTTTCGATTACGCTCGCCGTTTGGCTTGTCCCATTCGTAGGCGGCTTTTATTACTGTGCTGGGACTTAGCCAGTAATCGAGGCCGATGGTCCAACGGGTTTCCGAAGGATCACCGAGTCCACTCGGAGCGCCACTCAGGTGGTCCCAGCGGAAGATCAGTTCGAGGTTCCTGAGGAAATCGATCTCGAGTTTGGTAGGCCGATAGGCAAGCTCTGCGTATCCGCCGTCACGTTTCGCGGTCAATGGAAGCGGGCCAAACCCTAATGAGCCATCAGGATCATAGACGGCGTGATCGACTCTGGCCCAGGCGTATTGAGCGAACAAATTGATGCGACCTTTCAGCAGATCAGAATCACGAGTGATTTCGAGATCGACGGACTGAACTAGCGCTTGAACACGAGAAAAACTCGTTCCTTGGAAGCCCGGCTTGGAAGTCTCAAAACCATAACCCACCTCGACTCCCGGAATGGGGAGGAAACCAACTCTCCCGCCAACTGCCTTGTTGTCGTTGTTATCCGTGTAGCTGTTGAAATCAAGTGTGCCTGCGGTGCGAGCGTCAAAGGTATTCAGAGTAGGGCCATTGGAAACGTAGAAAGCGTAATCCGCGCGCGTCGGGCCGATCGGAAACCCGCCCCGAATTTGCGCACCCACCGATATATTTGGCAGGACGTCATGGTAGACACCAATCGGTCGGTCAGGCAGTTTGTTGATCCATTGCGGCTCGAAGCGTTCGACAAAAACGTTACTTGGACTGAAGAATTCTCCTGCGCCGAGGGCTATGTAATCGTTAAGAAGATACGAGATCTGGGCATTCACAAGGTTCTTCCGCCCACCCAGCAAGAACGAATTTGGTCGTCCCGAACAATGATGCCTCCAATTCCGCGATCGAGGGGATGGCACCCGTTGTAACTTCCTTGTGCAAGTCTCCGCCGGCTTGAGTTTCGGTGGCCTGTACTTTTGGAGCGACCTGCTTTTGTACATCCGCAACGGCATGACTTTCGACGCTCTCTCGCTTTGGAACCTCACTTTTTTCTTTTTTGAGGGCGTCCAACCCCTTCTTCATCGCCAGCAACTGCGTTTTTAGCTCATCATATTCTTTTCTGGTGACATATCCGTCTGTTGTTGGTTCCTCGGCGCGAGCTACCGGAACTGCGATTATCACCAGAGCGGTTTGAATAATCGCTGCCAGGTAATAATGCCGGGTCTTTTTCATCGGCGGAAATACATATCTAGTAGCACAAGTAAACCTTGAGCTTGCGTGGTACTGTCAAGTATATAATTCTCTGCGTTTGGTTACCGCCTGCCGAGTGTGCGAAGGTAGTTAACCACATTCCACCGGTCAGTGGGTGAAAGCCGCGTCGCATAATTCGGCATTGGTTTTTTGCCGACTGTGATTTTCCAGAAGAGTTCGCCGTCTGTTTCTGCCCGTATTGTCGGATCCGAGAGCTTCGCTGGATGAATCCCCAGATCAGCGGCGTCTGGTCCATCGCCGTTTCCGGTTTTTCCGTGACAGCCCGCGCAGCGTTTCAGATAGGTTTTTTGTCCAGCCGCGAGTGAAGATTCGGTCGCCTCAACAGGATTTTTCTTATGTGCTTCTGTCGCAGGGGCAGTCCATTTCTCTTTTGATTGTTCTTCACTCAGCGCGACGAGCGCCAGCCCGAGCAAGGCTGTCAGAACTACCACGACGCTCAAACGAGGAGCCGATTGGGCAGTCATAGCAAAGTCGACGGCGAATTTTCGCGTGTTACGATGGCAGTCCCGCTCAAGCACTGTAAAGCAAATAATCCGGATTACGGTTTTGGTTAAAGTCGGCTCCAGCCACGGCGTAATCTGGATAACCGTTGCGATTAAAATCTATCATTCAAGACAGGAGAGTTCTCCACTGGGATTAATGCAGATCGTATACTTCCACCAGGGCAACTCCGGTGGTGCCGTTTACACCGCGCACGATGGCGGTGTAGTTACCCGCGGGCAGGTCCCCAATGATCGCAGATTCCCTCGGATCCCCCGGAGCCCGACCGCTATTGATGATATCCTGCACCTGATCTTGAGTGATAATCCCGCCGATGATCGTAGTCTGCCAGTTATCATTAGAAGCAATCAAATTTCCGGTGCCATCGTGCAGTTCCAATGTGGGATCCTGCAATGGATCGGGAACGCCAAACTGACCGAGCTCAGGGCCAATGGCGCGTATGATCACTCTCTTTGTTCCCGAGCCTTGGACAATGAAACCACCAATCATCACGTTGTCCCCGGTCTGAACAAAAGCGCGAGTACTGATGTTGCCGAGAATTACACTGGTACCGGTGGCAAGATCGTACACTTCCACAAGCGCGACTCCGGTCGTGCCATTTACACCGCGCACAATGGCGGTGTAGTTACCCGCGGGCAGGTCTCCAATGATCGCAGATTCCCTCGGATCTCCCGGAGCCCGACCGCTATTGATGATATCCTGCACCTGGTCTTGAGTGATAATCCCGCCGATGATCGTAGTCTGCCAGTTATCATTAGAAGCAATCAAATTTCCGGTGCCATCGTGCAGTTCCAAGGTGGGATCCTGCAATGGATCGGGAACGCCAAACTGACCTAGCTCAGGGCCAATGGCGCGTATGATCACTCTCTTTGTTCCCGAGCCTTGGACAATGAAACCACCAATCATCACGTTGTCCCCGGTCTGAACAAAGCTGCGCGTGCTGATATTGCCGAGCACTGCCCCCGGTGTCGGACTAGGCGGTGGTGTAGCAGTTGGTGTCGGTGAGGCATTCACCACCGTGACCATGCCTGTCATTCCTTCAGAGCAATGCGGGCTGCAAAAATACGGAAACGACCCCACGCTGTTGAAGGTGTGCGTGAACATGGCTCCCTGGTTAAGAATCCCAGAGTCCCAGAGTCCGTTGGGTGTGCACGGATTACCCGAAGTGGTGCTGTGACCGCCAGAGCTCCAGGTCCACCGCACTGTGTCGCCTGGGCTGATGGTCACTTCTGAAGGCGAGAAGCAGAAACAATTGGGACCAACCATCACGGTGACCGTGGCGGCGCGTGCCGCAGTCGGCCATAAAGCTAAAAATAGAGCGGCAATCACTGGTGCTATCGCGCGGACTGACAAGGTTTTCATTGGATCAAGCCATTTAGTTTTACTGATCATAGCACATTGGAATTCCAAGCAATCCACCATCGCGCGCAAGAGCGAAAAAGTGACAGGATTGTTACTTTGCGCTCTTCGCTGTTGACGCGCACGAGATCCGGCTGCCGATCGGCTGGTTAGACGCGCTGTGGCGAGTCCGTTTCGTGGCGAACTGAAACGCTTACGTTTCGGGCTGGATAGTGTAGCCAACGTAACGCACGGTGCGAATGAGTGGTGGATCGCCGATCCTTTTTCGCAGTCGGCCGATGAAGACTTCCACCAGCTTGGTGTCATACTCGTGGGCGTGTTCCCAGACGCGTTCGCAGAGTTCGGTACGTGTGAACACGCGCCCCGGCTCGCGCATGAGCACCTTAAGCAGCATCAGCTCGCGCGCCGATAATTCAATCCGGCGCGAACCGCGATAGACCTGGTGATTGACTACGTCCAACGTAAGGTCGCCAACGCGAAGGTTCAGCACCGGTTCTTCTGGGTAACGTCGCCCCAGCGCATTTACGCGTGCCACCAGCTCGCGCATCACAAACGGCTTCGGCAGGTAATCGTCAGCGCCAAGTTGCAACCCGGTGACACGGTCTTTCACTTCGCCTTTAGCTGTGAGCATCAACACGCGGCTAGTCATGTGTTGCGAACGCAAATGCCGCAGGACATCAAATCCATCCATTCCCGGCAGAATGATATCGAGCATGATCAAATCGAACGGTGTCTCCTTTGCTTTATCCAAAGCTCGTTCGCCATTATGAACGATGACCGCGTCGTGCCCTGCCTCAGTTAGTGCCGACGCAACTTGCTTCGCCAACTGAACGTCATCTTCAACCACAAGGATGCGCATGGATATGGAAACAAAGTCGATAGTTAGAAACGGACGGTAAACTGCGCAGCAAACAAATGATTATTGTCCCCTGGGGCAGTAGTTTCGTGTTGAAAATCATACTGCAATTTTAACTGGGCGTGTGGCGTGAAGCGATAAGTTACGGCGATGTCGATCCTGCCGAGGTCTTCACTCCAATGAACGTTATGGCCGTAGCCATCACTGACGGTCCCGAAGAGTTGTTGATTCCAGCGAAGCGCGCCGAAGAACTGCGGCGTGAATTTGTATTTGGCTTCGATGTAATAGGCGAACGTATCTGCGTTTCCCACACGCGGTACTTCAAAGCGTGCTTCATAGAACTCTGCCCACACTTGGAGATGATGCCAGGCGAAGCTGGCATCCTGTCCAAGAACAAATTCTCGATAATCGTCGATATCGCGCCCGGGCGGCAATGTAGGTTCGGCTTCGCGCCGAAAATACGAGCCCTCGCTTGCTGACACGCCAAAATTCCACGCCTCGTTGGGACGAAGTCCGAGGCGCCCGCTGAATGTCGGATTTTCGAAACCATTCTCGGTAACATTCCACGATTCGGGACGCGAGGAGAGCGACGTATTCTTCATCTCGACGGCATAATCAAATCGACCCAGCTTGCCGGCGACAGAAATACCGCTCGCGTAACTCGGACCCCAGATGACGGGATTGAATGAGTACTTCGCATAGTAGTAGGGTCCGTAGACGAAGTACAATGGCGAATATGGAGCGTATTTGTCCTGAATGGCCGTGACGTTTTCATAAACCAGCGGCGCGTTGATAAACGGATTGTCCCACGACAAGTGCCTCGGCACCCAATTGCCGACGACGGTCGCGAATTTGCCGATCTGCAAAGAAAAACGCCCGTCCTGCCATGGTGTAATTCGAAGCGCGTATTCATCCAGGCGAATGTCCGCACCGTGATCGGTGGGATCGAACCCGCGATCGACTCTGCTCTGCGCGAAGAAATAAATCTGCGAGCCCAGTTGCGCGTCGAGAAACAGCGTGAGACGCGGATCGAAGAGATTGTCGGTTCTTGAATCGATGAGCCCGGGCGCCGGCTGTTCGAAGTTGTAAAATTCAAGATCAAGCGTGCCGCTCAATCGCACACGAAGATTATCTTGAAAGAGAGACACCGTCAGCGCGTTGTCGAGTCGGTCGAAAACATCGTCAATGTCGAAAGCGCATGCTGTGCACGCAAAAACGCACAGGCTGAAAGCAGGCAACTTCATGCAACTGGATTAACACCATTCGCGGCGGAAAAGCGCACCTCAAACTCGGTCCAATCGTTTTCCGAACGAACGAGGCGCAAATCGCCGCCATGGAGCCGGGCCAGTTCGCGTGCCAAATTCAGTCCGATGCCGTGGCCCGACGCAGCCGAAGGCGTCGAGCTGTGATGAAACCGCTCGAAAATATTTTCGCCGGGTGCAATCACGCAGCCTGTATTTCCGACAGTCAGCACAACGCCACTGCCGTTGACACATGCGCTCACGCGGATCCGACCGCCGGGCCGATTGTACTTTCGCGCGTTCTCCAGGAGATTTTGCACAACGAGCGATGTGTAGCGTTTTTCGCCGGCCACAAACAGCGCGGGTGGAAATTCCTTCTCGATCTTCACGTCGGGCGAATCGGGCAGCGCACCAAGATCGTCCAGCCACTCGTCGACGAGCTGGCTAAGGTTGACTGGTGTTGACGCGATTTGAAGATGACCAGCGTCCAGCTGCGACAAAAGAAGCAGATCTTCAATCACGCCGGTCAAACGATGCGTCTGGTGCAGCAGCACGGACAGTTCCTCGTAAATCTCAGGCTTAAAACCTTCGCGTTCGATCAATGATTCGAGACCGACCCGAAGAACGGTCACGGGACTCTTCAACTGATGTGAAGCATCGGCAGAATATCTGGTCGAACGTTCCAATTCCTGAGCGGTCGAAGCGAGGGCCGCCTCGGCGCGTCGTCGTTTTGCGCGATTCTCCTCCGAATCGAGCGCCAGCTTTTTAACTGGCGCTGAGAACCTCAGCGCGATCAGATGGCTTGCAATGAAACCGCCTAATAAAAGCAAGGCCCCGGCACCGCTGACTTGCCAGCGTAGCCGGCGCAACTCTTCCAGAGAGTAACTGAGTGGATAAACGCAAATTTCGTAGGCGGGTAGAAACAGCGAACCGGGATTGAGGCGCTTGTAAAACAAAAGCTGAGGCGCACCGCCGGCATCGACACGAAAGTAGTTTTCATCTTGATCCGACTTGGCCAGTGCGTCTGCTACTTTTTGATTCAGAGTTGAAGCTGCGGGAAGGGCCGGCAGATGCAGATGGCCATTCGTCCAGATACCGCTCTTCATTCCGGTGTGTTTGTCCTCGAGCTCAAGGGGTTTGAACCCGATCACGAGCGCGGAAATCACTTCGCCCGTATCGGTCGAAAAAATCGGCACGGCTATTACTTCGTCGATGGCTCTGTCCCCGGCTTGGGTATTTTCAAGGACGTAACCGATTTGTTGCTTATCCGGCAATTCGCTCAGGGCAAGTTGCGCTTCAGTGTCGCCGTTCAGCTCTCCAACGTCGTACGGATTCAGCGGCTTAATGACTGCGCCTGCGCGGTCGAGGAAACGATAAAATTTCGCATGAAGCCATTGTGCTGCTTGCGCGGGAGGCGGTTCCTCGCCTTCCATTAAATCGCGCAGCTCGTCCTTTGCACTTGGGTACAATAGATCGATTGCATTGTCTTCGATCGCCGCGTGAATCCGGGATTTGGCGGCCAGCGCGTTGCAACGATCCGCCAGAGCAGCGTGGCGAAGCTCCTCAAGTTTGTGCAGGGACGAAAGTTCATTCTGAAAAATCTGCTGCAGGTTTCGTTCTGCATCAGCGGTGACTTTGCGCTGCGCCAGATAAAAACCGAGAGCGGTCAGCGTCGCGACAACGATCATCATCGCGGTGAACAATCGAGTGCGAAAGCGCGCTACGCCTTTATCCCTTGTTTCAACGGCGGAGCTCATGGGAAATCAACATGCAGCGTTTGGCCGTTCTTCACATCCACTGCCTTTTCCTTAGTCGTCCTGCTGTCGATCCATGCCTTCAGCGTGTAATGACCTGGCGGAAGTTTATCTAATCGGAACCTGCCAGCAGTGTCCGTCATCACAAAATACGGTGTGTTCAACACCAGGATCAATCCGCGCATGTGCTCGTGAATGTCGCAGCGGAGGGTGACCAGACCCGGTTTATCGAAAATCACTGATGGGATCGGGCGTTCCTCCGGACGATAACGGCCAAGGTCAAATCGCTTGGCAGGGGAGTAGGAAAAAATGTTGTGATAAGTGTCATCCAGGTTTGGAAATTCAACCTTCGTGCCTGCCTCTATCGGCAGTAGCGCTGGAATGAACGTCAAATCTTTTTGCGTCACCTCTTTCGTTGGCAACGAAGCTGGACGCGGGAAAGCGCCATCCAGATAGACCACCGCAAGCGGCGGCTGCGTGGAAAGAACTCCGCCTTTGGTGACGATCTCGTAGCGTTTCGCCTGAACCGGGGCGGAACGCGACTTTGGCAGTTCCACTCGTCCCTCCACCGTGGCGCTTCCCAGAAGCGCAGCGGGAAGAACTGAAGAAATCGCGTTCAACCATAGCAAACCCCGCAGGCGCATTTTCTTCAGTGTAGCAGGCGTTTCGTCAAACGAAAAGTACTCGAGTCAGGCGCACGGGTTTGCATGATTGCTTGGTTACCTTTTCGGTTTAGCGGCGGCCATTGCGGGTAAAGTGAAAAAAATTGTTGCAACCAGACTCCAGAAAATTCCGATGGCGCATGCGATACCGAGCCCCGTGAGCGCTGGGTTTCGCGCAAGAGCGAGCGAACCAAAACCGCTCACAGCGGTCAAACCCGCGAGCAAGACCGGTTTCACTACACCTGCAACATCATGCTCGATTTCACGCGTCTTTTGCCAGACGAGCACAACATAGATTCCGTAGTCGACACCGATCGCAAGCACTAGACGGAACGAGAGCACGTTCAGCAGATTGAGATGTGCGTGGAGCAGCTTCATTGAAGCGATCATCGCTCCGATTCCGAACGCGAGTGTGATGACCTGGATCAGCCACAAGCGAAGATCGCGATATAAGATGGCCAGCAACGATATGTCGAAGATCGCCATCAATGCGCTGATAATCAGCAGTTGATGATGCGACCATGGCTGGAGATCTGCGAGCGCATAGCTCCAGCCTGAAATAATCATCGGAACACCAGCCACCGGCAGATCGCGCCCTAGCTCCTGGCTCTGTGCGTGCGTCGAGACCGGCTGATCGGTCGTGACAAATCCAGTTGTTAGCAATGGATCCCGGCCAAAGTAACGGTCCACCAAAAACCACCAGCTAGAGGATTGCGGCAATTGTGTGCGCCAGTCTGGTAGCGGCACGTTTGGATCAGCAACATGTTGTAAACCGTCAATCAACGTGAACGCCGGTTGGAACGCGTCGCGGGTGAATCCTTCGGCATCGAGCGTTTGCTCCAGTGTTTCGCGCACCGCTTGAAAATTAATCGTGCTCAGCTGTTGTCGATTCGTTTGCATCCAAGTTGGTGAGGAACAAAGCGCCGCGGGCGTGGAAAAGCTTTTGATTTTGCCGGTGCCTTGGAGCTCTCGCCAATGGGCGGAAATTTCTTGCCAGTCATCGTGAAGTTCCTGCTGATTCGTCGCGCGCACGATCGCGAGAATCGGTTCCCAACGCACAGGCATCTTGTGCATGATTTCCTCAAGAGCTCGATTCGCGCGAATGTTCTTTGGCTGCAATGAGCGTGTGCTGGCTTGAAAGTGGAGCGGGGGAATCGGCGAAAAGCCAATCGCGCCCAACAACAACAAAACCGCACCCGAGAAAATCAGCATGGGCTCGGGTTTGCGGACGGTCCAGCGCACATACTTTCTCGTAATATCGAAGAGCCAGTCATGGCGAACTGCTGTTTGTCGCTCGCGAACAAACAGAAACAAAATCGAACACATGAAAAGGCCGGCGACGAAAATGCCGATCGCAATGACCACACCAAGTTGTGAAAAGCTCATCGCGCCACTCAGTACAAGCGCAAGAAAACCCACTGCGGTTGTGAGCGCGCCGAAGAAAACCGCCCGTCCAAGTTTTGCCACAGAGGTGGCAATGGCTTGCTGATGTGGTTCTCCGTCGGCGCGCGCCTGGTGATAGCGTCCGATGGTGAGAATTGCGAAATCGACGCCGAGCTCGACAAGAATGGCGCAGAAGCCCACGCTGACCATGCTGAGCCGTCCGAAAAGAAGCTGGCCGGCTGTCAGCGCAATCAAACAGGAGAGGAGAAGGCAAAATGCCGTGCCTACGAGCGGCAGCCATCGGCGAAAACCTACAAAGAAGATCGCGCCTACCAGCACGATTGAGCCAAGCAACGTCGCCACTACGTCGTAACGCATGCTCAAGGAAATTTC
>QHNQ01000022.1 GCA_003218135.1 Verrucomicrobiota bacterium | reverse complement strand
CTGCTCGGCGCGATTGTTTTCATGTTTTATCAATTCGAAAAGCCGCCCGTTTATTTCAACCAGCCTGCGTACCAACGTGCATTGGAGAATGGCTATGCGCCAGAGTTAACGGCGTTGCAAACGCAATTCGATGACGTGTTCGGGCAAAAACGCGCTGCCATTCGGGCTGTGCTGACTGCATCGTCAAACGAGCGTGATGCTGCGATAAACAAGCTGCGTGAACTCGACGCTCAGGCCCACGCGTTACGCGACCGAACGAAGACAGTTCTCGCGCAAGCGGGTGTGGATCCCAAGAGCAAGGAATCTGACTACGTGTTCATCACCTTTATTCTTCAACAGATGCCGCACGGAGTTGTCGGATTACTCATCGCAGTGATTTTGTGCGCGACCATGTCGGCGACGGCAGCAACGTTGAATGCTCTGGGTTCCACTACGGCGATCGATTTTTATCGCCCGTTGATTCGCCCGCACGCGAGCGACCATCATTATGTCCTTGCAGCGAAAGCGCTGACAGCAGCGTGGGGTTTGATCGCCATCGGGGTCGCTTCGTTTGCTAGTTTGGTCGAAAATCTGATCGAAGCAGGCAACATTCTGGGTTCCGTGTTCTATGGAAGTATCCTCGGTCTTTTTCTGGCAGCTTTTTTTATTCGGCGGGCTACCGGCTCGGCGGTCTTTTTCGCGGCGCTCTTTGCACAAGCGCTTGTCTTCATCCTGTTCGCTACCACCAATATTGGTTATCTCTGGTATAATTTTATTGGTTGTGCGGCCGTACTAGTCCTGGCCCCGGTCCTGCAGAAGACGATCTTCCGCGGCGCGCAATCTCTCGCTGGGGCATGAAACTGGTTCCAAGGGATGGAGCACCCAATTATTTGTTTCGGTCAACAACCGTGCGGATTTTTTCCGAAGCGATTTTTGTTCGCTAAGATTCTGACCGCCCGCCGTATCCAAAAGGAAATTGGGGGCGAAATCGTCTTTTTCTTTCACGACAGCGATCACGACCCGCGCGAGACGATTACGACGTTGCGAGACCAACAGAGCAACCGGGAAGTAGCACTAAACTTTCAGTTCGAGAATCGGATTCAAAGGCAGTTTTCACCTCTCTACGCCAAACGTGTTCTTCTGGAATGGCACGAGAAAACTGCGCGGCAGCTTCCAAATTACGTGCAGCCCTCTTTGGTAGAGCACTTCAAACAAACGAAATGTGCAAATGTAGCGGACTTCTGCCTCGAGATGTACGGACGAATGGAGCTGCTGGAAGGCGTACAGGTGGAGCGATCCAGTGCACCTCAATTCAGGGCGCGTGCAGTGGCGGTCTCAGACTATTTTGTCGATCAGCGTTATGAAGGCGAGATCGTTCGCGCACGTTATCGCGACGGGAAATTCTTACTGCACAAGGGAGGCAATCGGTTTGTGGAGATTCCCAGAGAAGAATTCGGTCCGGAGCAAATCAGCCCGACTCGCGATACGCGTTTCCGTTGGATGCAATCGGTGATTCGATGCACTCATTACGTCGCAGGTGCGAGCGAGCAGCAATACATCAATAAGGCGGATGCGCCCAATGTGAAATTCGTCAAGCGCGACGAGATTTCCGACTTCGACAAAGCTTATACGGAGCTGTGATGGAACGGGGACCGTTTAGAATTGGGATTGCATGTTTCCCGTTGATCGGCGGGAGTGGGATTTTGGCGACAGCCCTCGGGTCCGAACTGGCGCGTCGGGGTCATGACGTTTACTTTTTTAGTTATGCTCAACCGGTTCGGCTAGACCTGCCGCAGGAGGGTCTTCATTTCCATCGGGTCGAAGTTGCGCACAACCCTTTGTTTCCCTGCCCCGACTACACTCTGCCGCTGGCCGTGAAAATGGCGGAGGTAGCACGTTCGCAGCAGCTCGATCTTTTTCATGTGCATTACGCGGTGCCGCACGCGCTGGCAGCCTGTTTAGCCTCGCAGATCGTAGGACCGTCAGCTCCGCGCATCGTGACAACTTTGCATGGAACGGATACCACGCTGCTGGGGCAGGATCCCGATTATCGCACCGCTATCGAGCATGCCCTCGTGCATTCGGATGCCGTGACGGCAGTTTCAGAAAGTCTTCGGACTCAAACACAGGAAATCTTTCGTTTGAAACGACCGATTGAAGTCATTCCGAATTTCTTCACTCCGAACAAACCGAAGAGAAGTCGTGAGGAAGTTCGAAGTGATTTCGGCGTAACCAACGAATTTCTTGTGCTACACATGTCGAGTTTGCGACCCGTTAAACGCGTCGATCTACTATTGCGGACGATTGCCGCGTCGAAGAATCGGCGACGCCTTCGACTATTCATTTTAGCAGGCGGCCCTTTCGATCCCTACGAACCGCTGCTCGATGAACTGTTGCTTCGGGATGTTGTTGTTCTCCGCCAAAACACAGCTGCCGTGGACGAGTATTTGCAGGCCGCAGATGCGGGACTCTACACATCCGAATACGAAAGCTTTGGTCTGAGCATTCTAGAGACGATGTTTTACGGTAAACCTGTTGTGGCATTCGGCGTCGGCGGCATTCCTGAAGTCATAGGAGACTCTTGTCCTCTGTATGCGTTCGGTGATGTAGTTGCAGCTGCCGCTGGCTTGGACGCGTTGATCGAATCGCCAAATCTCGCACGACAACTAGGTAAACGGAGTCGCAGTCGCGCGGTCGAAACATTTTCAGCAGATCGCATTGTCCCGCGATATGAAGCGTTGTATGGCCATGTAGTTGCCGCCCGCTATGCGTGACCAGTTAAGATTCTCCGAGCTATTCCAAACAAGAAGTCGATCAGCCACAATAAAGATCAAATGCACCGTGCAGGAATCGAACCTGCAACCCAGTGATTAAGAGTCACTTGCTCTGCCAATTGAGCTAACGGTGCCGAATTAAATCCGAAATTCGAATATCGAAATCCGAAACAATTGCCACTCTCGAATTTCGAATTTCGAAAATCAAGCTTGCGTATGACGAACGTAATGCCTCTCGACGCGTTTCGGAAGCAGTCGCTTGCGGCCACGCTGTCGGCGTCGTGCGAGGATCGCGCGCCCGCCTTTGGTTCGCATTCGGGCGCGAAAACCGTGCTGACGCTTCCGCGTTCGCTTGGATGGCTGGTAAGTGCGTTTCATAAGACCGAAACAGATCGCGACGCGATTTTAAGAGCGGTTACAGTAGGAGTCAGTACGGCATTGTCAATTGCGTGGCGCGCTCCGGCGCTCGATCTTCCGATTGCCAGGACACCGATTTTTTGGGATAAACAACCGAACGGATGAGCGAGAACATCGTAATCGAACCGGCAACGGAAGCCGATTTGGACGAATTGTCGTTGTTGCTGGGCGAATTGTTTGCTCAAGAAAGCGACTTCCGACCCGACAAGAACAAACAGCTTCGTGGGTTGCGACTCATTTTCGAACAACCCAGTCGCGGGCGCGTTTTCGTGCTGCGTCGCGACGGCGCAATCGTGGGCATGATCAATCTGCTATTTACCATTAGTACGGCCGAAGGCGGTTTCGTTATGCTCCTCGAGGACCTCGTGGTGCATAAGCAATACCAGGGCCACGGCTACGGAGCAAAGCTCCTCAACTACGCCATCGATTTCGCGAAGAAGAAAAATTTCTTGCGGATAACTCTGTTGACTGACCGGCCCGAAAACGTCGCGCAGGAATTTTTCCGACATCATGGTTTCGTCGAATCATCCATGATCCCGATGCGTTTGTGGATTACCCCACCAGAAAAGAGTAACGAGTGATCCGCCTACGCCAAGGCTACGGCGGACAGATCGGTCATCAGTAACTCTTATTCCTGCTCCTGCTCTTGCTCATAATCGAGGACCAGCGTTGTCGCCATAGGAGGATCAGCGCTTTTTCTTTTCGATCCAAGCGTTCAGTTGCGACGCGAGACGCTTTTTGAATTCAGCGCGAAACTGGATTTCATCGACAACCTTGGCCACTTCAGGACCGCTTGCCAGAGGCAAATTCGTTTTGGCGTAAGTTTTTAGTTGAGTGGCGCGCGAGTCATCAGAGAAGAACGTAAACAGACTTGGCGCGTAGCGGTTTGCGCCCGCCGCATCAGTCTTCGCACGCAACGCTTTCATATTCGCCCTGGCGAATTCCCAAGCGATGTCCGGATGACCGCTTTCGCGCGCGACTCTCGAAACTAGAAAGATAGCCCGGCTCGTTGGCAGCTCATCTGTGAGCGCAATCGCAAGAGTCTTCTTCACCAATCCCGGATCGGTCGCGCAAGCAAGCGCGTCGTAATAATTTTGTTTTTCTTCGATGCTCGTCGTTTTGAGACCGAGTTCATGTAGTTTGGTCCAAGTCTTTTCGTCTGCATAACGGCCAACGACCGCAAAAACTGGCGGTCGCAGATCGGGTGCAAGCGATGCCGGGTTTGTCAGATATTTTGCGAACCCTTCGCGACAGCCAGCGATAATCTCGGGATCGTCTAAATCTCCCAGAGCGTTAATCAAACTCGCGCGCAGACTTCCGGCAGTTGGCGGGTCCCCTTCCTTGGATTCCCAGCCGAGCGAATCGAAGGTTGGACGCAAAAGCGAGCGGGCGTAGCGCTGAAATTTTTCGCGCTCGGGATTGCCGACGAGCAACCCATTCACAAAATCCACCACATTGATGATCTGCCCACGTTCTGCGAGCTCGGTGGAACTTGGCAATTTCTCGACCAACCCGAAATAGCGCGACACGGGCGCACGATCGGATCCGACCAGCGCCCACGAATCGCTCAAAAGATTCACGCGATCTTCCAAGCCGATTTTCGGCAGAGCTTGTACCAACAAATTCCAGGATGGCTCGTCATATTCGACGCGATAATTGCCGGCGCCATTTACATTCAACTTGAGCGCGCGGTCCGCGGGAATGTTCTTCAGAATGTCTGTTTTGTTGGTCATCAACAAGGTCGCAGGCGCTTGTCCGATCACCGTATATGTAAGTGGAATCTTCCACTCCAGCGGCGGTGCGTTTTTGAAATTTACGGTGAAACGCTCCTGTGTGAGCCGGACCTTTCCATCTGCCTCTCGTTTAACTTTTATAATCGGAAATCCGGGCTGCTGCGTCCAGCCGGCAGCGATCTCGCCGACCGGTTTCTTTGAAGCTTCCGAAAGCGCGCTCCACAAATCCGCGGTGGTCGAGTTCGAATATTCATGCGCGGCGATGTACCGGCGAATTCCATCGCGGAAAACATCTTCGCCAAGAAAACTTTCCAACATCCGCAGAAACGACTGACCCTTCTTGTAGGTAATGTCATCAAAAGCGCTGTTAGCTTCCGCCTCCGTCGCGATCAACTGCTGAATCGGATGCGTGGTCGATCTCGCGTCACCTTCCATCGCCGCCTCCTTGGCAATTCCAACACGCCGCGTCGGGTCCCGTGGTGATTCGCGTCTCAGCCAGACTTCCCATTGGGGATTAAAATACGCCGTGCATTTAGTGCCCATCCACGATGCGAACCCTTCGTTGAGCCAGAGATTGTCCCACCAGGCCATGGTCACGAGGTCACCGAACCATTGGTGCGCCATTTCGTGCGCGAGCACCTCGTAGATGTTTTGCTTCGTCTCTGCCGAGGAGTTTTTCGGATCAAATAAAAGCGCTGACTCGTAATAAGTGATCCCGCCCCAGTTTTCCATCGCGCCACCAAAACCGCCCGGCAGCGCGATTTGATCCAGCTTCGGCAATGGATACGGCACGCCGAAGTAATCGTTGTAATATTGCAGAATCTGCGCCGTAGCTTCGAGGGCGTAGCGGCCTAGTTCTGCTTTGCCTTTCGTCGTGATTACCCGAATCTGGGTCGGACCGCTTCGCGATTCGATCAAATCGAGCTCGCCAGCAACGAAAACATTCAGGTAACTCGGCATTGACGGAGTTGCGGCAAAACGCACCTCCTTCCCGTCAGCGATTTTTTTCTCGCTCTCGACCGGCATGTTCGAGACGGCCAGCCAATTTCCCGGAACAACGGTCGTCAACTGAAAACGCGCGCGAAAAGCTGGTTCGTCCCAACAGGGAAAAAATCGACGGGCATCAGTCGCTTCGAATTGAGTGCCGAGCATAAGCTTGGTCGCGCCGCTGGCCTGCTCCTGATAATGCATATAGAAGAGGCCCTGCCCTGCTTCATTGATTTTGCCTTCGAAACGCAGAGCAAGCGTATGATCGCCAGGCTTAAGTTCTGACAGTAACGCCAGCGTGAGCAGTTCTTTTTCCTTGTCGATCTTGATCGCAGATTTCGGCAGCGCGACGTCATCTACGGATGCTTCTGTGATTTCGAGTTCGAGCGCGTTAAGCACCAGTTGGCGAACTGGACTGCGAATGCTCAGCTTTACCGTTTCCATTCCGGTAAAAGCGAATCTGTCGATGTTGGGAACTATCCGAATGGTGTACTCCACCGGGACGAGCTCTTTTGGCAATTTCCCCGGCGTCTCGTTGAAGCTGAACGGTTTTTCTGCGGACATAATAGCAGGAAAGGTAACGGATAATAAACCTGCGAGAAAAACCCGATGGGCAAGCATTGTCCCAATAAACAGCTCAGGTTGGCGTTTGCATCTGAATGCCAAGATCGTTGCGCCCGGCGGTCGAGCCCTGCCACTTACTGCACAACCAGCACCAGCAGCAACTGTCCCCCTCCAACTTGCGGCCCTTTGATGACCAATGGGCTACGCTTGCTAAGCTTGGCATCTGTTTCCAGCAAGAGTTCTTTCTCTTTGTAAAGTTTCAGGTTCAAAACGTAGCCTGCCTCGGTTTCACCTTGCGCATCAACGTGCAGCCCAAAAAATTTGCTGGTAGCAAGCCAATCTTCCTGCCCAGTCTTGAGTGCCTTTTGCGATTGGCCGATCACCTGAAATTGATTGTAGCCGAAAAATTTTCTCAGTGATCCCTCGATGCGCGTCAATTCCGGTGGAATCGGTTGCGGCTTTGCAACGTTTTCCGCGATGACAAGCCCGCTCCAAACGTTTTCCGCGCCATACAGGCTGGTTGCACCGGTGATCGCAAAGGCGATAGCAATAACCAAGAATGCGCGCGCACGACCCATGGCGATTATTTGGCCGCGTAATCAGCGGGCAAACTTTGCAATCCCTCGGTCCAAAGCACCGTCACGCGGTCTTGTTTTACCTCAAAAATTGAGACCGTCGCGTTCGGGCTGACTGCCGGATCAACGCGGGCGTTTAGAATTTGCGTAAGGTATTGCGATTCCTCAGTCGGATTTTTCTCGCGCATGACGAGAACCGTACAAGCTAAAAAGACAGCAAGCGATACAGTGCCAGTCCACAAGAGACGAGGGATCGTCCACCACGTGGAGCGTTCTATGCGGCGGTCGCCTGGTGCCCGAGAGATTTCCCCACCTTCCTGTGCGATTCGCTTGCGGAGTTGATGACTGAAAAACTCTTCGTTCGTCAGCGTTCGAGCGCCTAGCTCCCGCTTCAAAAGCTTGCCAAGTTTTTGTGCGCTGGCTCTTTCAGCTTCCGCAGCAGCTTTGTCCGGAAGTGAGGCTTCGAATTCTGTCAGTTCTCTTCCACTGAGCTGCCCGTCCACCCATGCTGTCCATTTTTCCTCAAATGTTTTCATAAACGTCCCTCAGTAGAGTTTGCAATTTCTTGCGGGCATAAAAGAGACGCGACATGACCGTGCCGATGGAGCAGCCCAGAGCTTCTGCGATCTCGTGATATTGCATGTCTTCGATCTCCTTCATCAAAATAACCGCGCGCTGTTCGGACGAGAGCTGGGCGATTGCCTTATCGATCCGGACACGGATTTCATCTCGCTCCATTGTCTCGTAAGGCAGCGCTTCTGTTTTGGGAACAGTTTTGGACGCGGGATCGACTTGCCTCAACTGAATGGCGTCGTCGAACTCGGTGCCTGCGCCTTTGATCTGCTTTTTGCGCAGCCAATCGATCGTCACGTTCATAACGATCCGATAAATCCATGTGTAAAAGGACGAGCGTCCCCGAAACCGCTTAATCGATTTCCACGCCTTTAAGAAGCTGTCTTGAGCCAGGTCCCAGGCGTCCTGCTCGCTATGAACCATATTGTAAATCATGCCAAACACGCGTGTCCGGTAGCGGGCTACCAGCTCGTCGAATGCTTCGGTATCACCGGCCTGGCATCGTCTCACCAAGTCCAATTCCGATACATCGGCCTGAGCCGGAGTCGCTTCTGTTTGCATGATTGGACGGGATCCGTCCTTATTTCATTCAACCCCGAAAGTTTTCGGGGCCAAACCGGCGACGCCACTCGCTGCGGTAATCGCCCATCAACGTAATAATGCCGTCCCGCACGCGAAAGAGTCGGTGCTGTAGTGCTGCATATTGCGAAGGCGTGATCTTCCTCTCGGGTGTCCGTAGTTGCGCCGCAGCTTCCATCGAAATCGTGATCGCCTTCAAGGCACGCTTTAGATACGCGATGGTCATCCCGATTTCATCGAGGTTGTCACCGCTCAACGCCGCTGCGAGCTTTGCGCTGGCCAGAGCAGCGTGTGTAGCCAACTTAACTGCTGCCGGTTCGTTCTGGAATGAAGCATTTTCGTCGAACAGTTGATCGATCCAGATCGTGAGCGCAAAGGCAGCGCGATACAGGTCATGCTCTTCAAATGTGTCTGCTGATCTACTTATATTCTCGATGTCGGTCTCGTCCTGTTCGGCCAGTCCCTCGTCCAGCAACGCATCGACTTCCGAGCTCCAATCTTTGGCGTCTAACAGCTGTGTCCAACCCATTTCGCGCGCGATGATCTCGTCACGCTCAGGATCATCCAGGTACGTTTCGAGCAGTTGCATGTACTTTTCAGTCTTGCCGTCCTGCTGCTGAAGGAAACGTTCCCACTCGTACTCATCCCAGATGCGTTCAGGCTCGCCCTCGTACTCGGCCATGTCGAACTAAAGGCGAGCTTCGCATTTCGCGCAAAATTTTTTCCTGACAGCCTTGCTTTCGTAATCGATCCTTAACCGGCGATAGTTGCATCTGAATGTGCGATTGGTACGTTCTCCTCCGTGAAAAAACGTGCTGCCTTGTCCGGAGTGGTTGCTTTGGTAATCGGGTGCGTGCTTTGCGCTTGTGCGTCGTCCAAAGAGGAAGGGGTCGTTACTGAACCGCCTGAAGGGGTGACGGCTCCCGCAGCGCACTTCCAACGCCCAACGTATGCTCCCGGCGACAGTGGAATGAGCGGTAGTCACTTTTGAATTGCGGCGCAACGTGTCACTGTAGCGGCAGTCTGCGACCGCGCCCGTTTCTCTCGGGATCCTGAATTCATGTTTCGGCGGTCATAGAGCGCCGCTACAGCTGAGCATTGGGAAAAAAGGTGGGTTATTGCCGTCAGCTGCCATCTGGTGTTTTGTCGGTTACTCTTCACAGGACGGGTAGTTGCATCGGAAATGTCCATAGATAGGTTCGGCATCGGTGATCAAACAAGCCGCACTGACAGGCGTTTTGCTTTTGCTGATCGCACTTTTGCTCTCCGCTTGTGCCACCTCAGGTGAAGAAGCAACCACCAGTGGATCGACGTCTCAATCGACTGCGACTGTCCCGGGAGAAAAAATGTCGGATGAGGGACGCGTTACTCCTGGGGCGGCCGGATCCAGCGCAAATGTACACTGGTGATTTGGCGCCACTACAATTCCGTTTAGCGCCTTAACGCTTCAACCCCGAAAGCTTTCGGAGCTCGCGAAATGCAAAAGCGCTTCATGAACGCCGGCGCCACAGGCTTTCTGCGCGACGTAACCGCCGGCGTTGCGCACCGCATCTTGTACTTCATCAATTGCATTGGCCGGACAGGACGGCATCGCGGCGACTTTGCCGTCCAACATTGAGATGTCGTTGTGATGGTCGCCCGACGCGAAAATATGTTCACGTGGAACTTCTAAAAGACGCGCCAGCTCGCCGAGCGCTGCTCCTTTGTGATAATCAGCATGACAAAAACGCAGATAAACTGTGTTGCGCTGGTAATCCAACTTCGGATGCTCGGCCCGCGCTCGTTTGATAAAGTCCGTGATGCGCTCCATTTCTTCGTCGTTCTCCGCAACCAGACCTTCGAGGCCTTCCCAATTGTAAAGGAGACGCGCTTTAGTTTTTTGAGTTACGAAATCCACGAACTCGGCAATGACGGTCTCAACCGAAGAAAACAACTCCGCGTGATCGCGCGCGCAGCGCGCGTTCCAGTCGCCAAACGGTTCCCAGTTGTCTCCGTTTCGTCCAGGACGAAAAACATCGCGCTCAGTCGTGAGGATGAAGTCCGGGCGGATAGGGAATGCGAAATCCGCGAGGCCGGATTCGAGCAGATCAACAGAACGGCCCGTGTTGATCGCCCAGATCGCGCCGGCTTTCTGCAATTCACGAATGAATTCCATACACTGCGTGTCGAGAACGGGTTCGCTAACGCGGGAAACGAGCGTCCCGTCGAAATCGATGCTCAGCAGTTTGATTGGTGAATGCACTAACACAATTTAAGAATTGATTTCCGACATGCAATGCGTCGATTGATTCAGGAGGTAAGATCGAGAATGAAATCGGCTTACGAACTGGCGATGGAACGGCTCGAAAAGAGTTCGCCGTCGCTCTCGCTCACCGAAGACCAGAAGAAAGAAATCGCGGAAATGGATTCGGTGTACCGAGCAAAGATCGCGGAGAAAGAGCTTTTCCTGAAAGATCAGATTCGCAAAGCACAAGTCGCGGGCAAAACTGAAGAATTAGAATCACTGGAAAAGCAGCTTGTGTCGGAAATCCGGCGATTACACGAGGAGTGTGAAGCGAAGAAAGAAAAGCTGCGCACGGAATTCGGAAAAAATTTGTAGGGCAAGCGCTCCGCTTGCCATTCGCAATTCAGAAGGCAGGCGATGCGCCGGCCCTACAATATCGCTTTCGCCGGTTCGGCCTTCGCCTCGTGCTGCCCGCGTTTTGGCAGATCGGGATCAAGGAACCCGAGCATGTGTGCTCGCTTGATGGTGCGGACGCCTTCCTGTTTCTGCAAATCGGCAATGCTTTGCCGAAACTTTACCATCTTCGTCCAGTGCACTTTCGGACGGAAATGATGCTCGGCGTGATAGCCATTGTAAAAGAAAAGCCAGTTGTAGATTTTTCCGTAGCTGCTCACGCCCCAGGCAATCGGTTTGTCGGGGTTCGCGCCGTAATGCCGGTAATAACCGTTTAAATAGCTGAAGCAATGGCCGAGATACCAAAACGGCAGGAAAAACAGCATGAACCTCCAGTTGATGAAGTGAATCGGACTTGTCGGAACAATAATTGCCATCACCAAAAGCGTGGTAGCGAATGCCGTTAGCTCAATGTTGCCCCAGAAGAGATCGCCGTTCTTGCGCTTGCGCAGCTCGCGTTTGATCGCACCGACGTCGTCGCGAAAGAAACTCAAAAACACGTAGCGCCACGGGTTTTCCGCCTCGCCCTCATGACCATGCCGGTAGATCGATAACCAATCGAGCGTGTCACCGTGCTCATCCTGTCGATCCGAGTTTCCCTTGTGGTGCTGCATGTGCACGGCGTCGTACATCGTCTGTGAGAAACAGCACCCAACCGATTGCGTGATTCCAAAGAGCCGATTCAGCAATCTCGATCGGAAGAACGGGTTGTGAATGAAATTGTGCCCCACACCGTTGATGTTCGCATTGACCATCAGCGAGTAAATAAACCCGAGGACCAGCATCACCCATAGCGGCGCATGCGGGAACAGAAAATAGAGTCCCAGGAAATACGCGAGATGAAAAAGCCCCGCCGCGGCCGGGAACACGTCCCAGCGCGTATGCGCGAACAGCTTTGAATTGGTCGTCGGACGTTCTATCCGAATCGCGTCGCCACTCATCGAAGACGACTTCATTTTCGTGGAGGTCAGGCAAATTGGCAACTCTTCTAGAGCGGATGTACGCTTTTCGAGATGCCCGATCATCTTCGCGTTGGCATGAGCGTGAACGGCGAAATGTTCGCCGAACGGCTCAATCGCACCGGTACACGCTGAGTAGGACCGATTGACCTCAACCGCCGTGGCGAACCTACGTGCGCGGCGCCGGAGTTGGGCGCGGCCTCGGCGTCGGTGCGCATCTTCCAGTACATGGCGTCGGCGTAGGCGTTGGGGTTGGGGTCGCGGTCGCCGTGGGAGTTGCCGTCGGTGTCATGGTTGGCGTAGGAGTGGGCGTAGGCGTTGGCGCGGCGAAATGTGCGCAGTATCGGCCGCCGGTGTTAAAAGCGTGCATATTATCAGTCCCGCCCCAGACGATCATTTCGCTGCCGTTCCACACTGCCGTGTGATAGCGGCGGGCGGCGGGCGCGTTGGCGCTGGTGGCTGTCCAACTGTCCGTGCCGGGGTTGTATCTCCCGCCGGTGTTCAAAACGTTGGGGAGGCCGATAGTGCCGCCCCAGACGATCATTTCACTGCCAGTCCACACTGCCGAGTGATCATACCGCCCTTCGGGCGCGTTCGTCGTGCTCGTGGCCGCCCAACTGTCCGTGCTCGGATTATCTTCCGCCGGTGTCCAACCGGTTGCCAAAACCTGGGTTTCCCCCCCAGACGATCATTTCGCTGCCGGTCCAGACTGCCGTGTGATTCGAATCGGCCATCGGGCGCGTTGGTGAGGCTTGTTGGAGTCCACGTGTCATCAGTGCAGCCACCCGACGGACCCGCTATCACGGGAAGCGTGTAGTTTGCGGTCACTGCCGCCATTTTCACCGGCACTTGCGTCTCGGCTGTGGCCACCCAGGATTGCAATGGCTGTTTTCGCCACGCGATTCTCGTTACCTTCACGCGGTCTTCGTTGTTCAACTCCGTGACTAAACGTTCGGCTAGGACCGGTCTGGCCAGACATTCAGCGATCACAAAGGGATCGTTACGCAGCGCGGCAAAGATCTCGCGCAGCACTCCGGGCTGCCTCGTGTGATTGGCGATCCGCTCCATCTCGGCTTGCAGTTGGTCAGGAGTGATCGGCGCTTGCCAGTAATTTTCCAGGGCCTGTGAATTGCGCAGATAATCTGCGACTTTCTTTTCCAACTGCGCCTGAGTGATCACCGCATCGAGCGATGGCTTGAGATCGGGACGTTCTTTTGGCCAAATGCGATGACGCCAATAAACCTCTTCGAATCGCTCGCTGGTAAGCTACGCGCTCAGCAAAGGTCAGAGTTCTTTGGGAACTGTTCGCCGGCGCTTCGGAACAGAAGAAAGCCAGCTGCGCTCCGCTTAGTATTGAAGAGGCCGCTACTCCGCAAATAAGAAGTGCCACTAAAGCGCGCGGATTGAAGAAAGCGGACTGGGAAGCAGACTCCCTTTTCATGTCTCAAGCTCCGGTGACGAAAAACTTTTTACTGCAAGCAGGTCAAAGATGTCGAGACATTTTTTGCGTTTTGCAGCGCTACCGACGCATGGGCAGTTAGCACCGCTCCGAAGAGCAATTCAGTCAACGAAATGATGCTTGGCAAGTTTTGAAGATTGCCAAGGCAGTTTCCGCGAGCCTAAGTTAGGCGCTCTCGATGTTTGCGCTTCAGCCAGAACTAAAAGTCTTCTCCGGCTCGGCCAACCGCGATTTGGCGGAGCGGATTTGCAAATACATCGGTGTCCCGTTGGGTCAGGCGATCATCAGCTCGTTTCCGGATGGCGAGACTTACGTGAAAATCGAAGAGAACATTCGCGGACACGACGTCTTCATCATTCAACCGACATGTCCGCCGACCAATCAGCATTTGATGGAGCTCCTGATTATGGTGGACGCAGCGCGGCGCGCTAGCGCTGATCGGATCACGGCGGTGATTCCATTTTTCGGATACGCTCGTCAGGACCGCAAAGATCAGCCGCGTGTGCCGATCACGGCGAAGCTCGTGGCGAATTTGCTGCACGCCTCGGGCGTGAGCCGCGTTCTGACAATGGACTTGCACGCACAGCAGGTACAGGGCTTTTTCGACATTCCGGTCGACCATCTCTATTCCTTGCCAGTGCTGATCAAGTATCTGCGACAGCAGCTCACTGGGAAGACCACGGTGGTTTCGCCAGATCTGGGTGGATTGAAAATGGCTTCAGCCTACGCCGAAGCCCTGCGGGCGAATCTCGCCATCGTCGCTAAAGAACGCAAAAGCGCGATGGAAACCGAGGCAGCGTATCTAATCGGTGAAGTGGAAGGCAGCGACGTGCTCCTCGTTGATGATCTCACCGAAACGGCCGGTACGTTGACGTCTGCGGCTGAACTTTTGAAAAAGCGCGGGGCACAGAAGATTTACGCTGGCGTTTCACACGCGGTGCTGGTCGATGTTGCGATCGGCCGTTTGCAAAAATCGAAAATTACGGAATTAGTAACGACCAACAGCACGCCCGTGCGCAGCGTGGAAGGATTTAAGACCACGGTGCTTTGCGTCTCCGAGCTTCTCGGGGAAGGTATTAAGCGGATACATAACGACGAGTCGGTGTCGTCGCTGTTCAACATCGAGAACGAAAGAAATGGCAAAACAAGTTAAGCTGAAAGCAGAACCACGGACGAATGTGGGACGCTCTGCCGTGCGCAAACTTCGAGCGCGTGGATTGATTCCTGCAGTGATTTACGGGGGCAACAATGAACCGCAGGCATTGCAAGTCGCCGCGCGCGAGATCAACGCCATGATGAGCCACGCTTCCGGAGAAAATGTTTTAGTTGAACTGGAGATTGAAGGCGAAGGATCCGGTCGCACCGCGCTCGTGCAGGAGGTGCAACATTCGCCCGTTGGTGGTGAGATTCGTCACGTCGATTTCCACGCCATCTCGATGGACCAGATGATTCAAGCTGAAGTGCCCCTCGAACCAACGGGCACGGCAGTTGGCGTTAAAACTTTTGGCGGATTGCTTGAGCAAAGCTTGCGCGCGCTGGCGGTTGAATGTCTGCCGGCCGACTTGCCGGATCGGGTCACCGTGGATGTTTCTCAACTGAACATCGGCGATTCCATTCACGTTCGCGATATTCAACTTCCTTCGGGCGTCACGGCAAAGGTCCAGCCTGATCTCACAGCGTTTTCGGTTGTCGCGCCGGTAGTTGAAGAAGAGCCGGTTGTGGCGGAGGCCGAAGCAGCAGCCGGACCGGAAGTCATTACCGAGAAAAAGGAAGAGGCCGAGGCTGCCGCTCCTGCCCCGACTGGAAAGGAAAAGGCTCCAAAAGAAAAGGAGCAGAAGAAATAGCGTTGATCGCGGATTGCGGATTGCGGATTGCGGATTGAGCGGTTGTGGAAAACCATCCACAAATTCGCCTCGTCGTGGGTCTTGGAAATCCGGGCTCCGAATACGCGGCCACGCGTCACAACATTGGCTTCATGGTGGTCGATCAGCTTGCGGCGCAGTTTGGGTCGACGTGGGAAAAATCCGTCCCGCAGGCGCGGGAGGACGCGCTCTCAGCAAAATGTGGCGCTGTGCTTCTGATCAAAGCTATGAGCTTTATGAATCGGAGCGGCTACCCGCTTTTTGCGGTTGCGCAATTCTACAAAATCGAGCCGCAGCAAATTCTCATCGTACTCGATGACCTTGCCCTGCCGCTGGGCCATCTGCGCCTGCGCGCGCGCGGTGGATCGGGGGGCCACAACGGTCTTGAATCAATCATCGTCCAATTCGGAACCGAGGAGATCCCCCGCTTGCGTGTCGGGATCGGCCAGGCGCCACGCGAAGGATACGTCGATTACGTACTGAGCCGATTCTTCGACGAAGAGAAACCGCTCGTTAGATCCACAATCGGCCGAGCTGTGGACGCGTTGAAATGCGCGATTGACAACGGGCTTGTTTCCGCGATGAACACTTTCAACAAAACCGGAACCGAAGAAGCATGAACCGCCGTTATGAAGCGCTGCTGGTGTTGAACGCCCAGGGCAAAGAAGAAACCGTCAGGGAAATCATCGACCGATTGGAATCGGAGTTTCAAAAAGAAGGTGCGCAAATCGAACAGGTGCAAAAAATGGACAAGCGCCAGTTCTCCTATGTGGCCGGTCCTCTCGATTCCGGATATTACGTGAACTTTGTCTTTATTGCCGATCCGGGAGTAATCGCGAAGCTGCAAGCGAAATTTAAACTCGATCCGGAAGTGTATCGTCAGAATTACGAACGCCTCCCCGAGAAGAAGGAAAAGCCCGGAAAAAAGGTGGCGAAAGGAAAGTGATTTCGGTATAACGCGACCATGGCCAGTTTTAACAAAGTCATTCTGCTTGGAAACCTCACCCGCGACCCGGAAGTGCGTTACACACCCAAGGGCAGCGCAGTTTGCGATCTCGGCATTGCCGTCAATCGCGCTTACACTACCGACAGCGGAGAAAGACGTGAGGAAGTCACGTTTGTCGACGTTGTACTCTGGGCGCGCCTTGCGGAGATTGCAGGTGAATATCTGAAGAAAGGACGGCCAGTGTTTATCGAGGGCCGCTTGCAAATGGACACCTGGGACGACAAACAGACCGGGCAGAAGCGAACAAGATTGCGTGTAGTGGGCGAGACCATGCAGTTGCTGGGCGGTCGTCCCGGTGGAACTGCCGCTGCCGGCGAGACGGCTGGGGAAAATCGGCAAACCAGCGTACCGCCCAAACCATCAGCACGCGCCGAGCCCGACGAGGACGAGATCCCATTTTAGTGTAGCGTAAGCCTCTGACTCGCCGCGGCGAGCGCGAACGCCCGCGGTACTCCCTATCATGAACGCGACTGAAGCGTGCATTGCGCTCAACATGCTGCCGACTGTTGGGCCCGTGAGACTGCGGAAGTTGCTTGAAGTTTTCAGGAAACCGCAACAAGTCCTCGTGGCAAAACGCAGCGAGCTTCGCAAGGTGGAAGGAATCGGTAACGAGGTTGCAGACCAAATTTCGACGTGGGAATCCACTGTCGATCTCGCTGCAGAGCTTAAACGCGTGCGCGATTTCGGAGCGACCGTAATCACGCAGGAATCGCCATCGTATCCTCGGCCATTGCGGGAAATCCACGCGCCGCCCATCGTGCTCTACGTCTGGGGCGAACTGCAGGAGCGCGATCACCATGCCATCGGAGTTATCGGCGCGCGGCGAACCACGCATTACGGAATGGAATCGGCGAAAAAGCTGTCGTATCAGCTGGCGTATGCCGGATTGACCGTTATTAGCGGACTTGCGCGCGGTATCGATACGGCCGCCCATCAAGGAGCGCTCGCCGCAAAGGGACGAACCGTTGCAGTAATCGGTGCGGGATTAGCCAAACTCTATCCGCCGGAGAACGCCGTGCTGGCCGAGAAAATTAGAAGCGGAAATGGCGCAATCGTGTCGGAGTTCTCGATGGCCGTTGAACCGGATCGCCAAACTTTCCCAATGCGAAACCGGATCATTTCAGGATGGAGCCACGGAATTCTTGTGGTGGAAGCTGGTTTGAACAGCGGGGCGCTGATCACCTCGGCGCAGGCGCTGGAACAAGGGCGCTCGGTTTACGCGGTGCCCGGCCATATCAACGCGCCGAGCGCCATGGGATCGAACCGTCTCATCCAGCAGGGCGCGAAGCTGGTCATGGATGCGAGTGACATACTGGACGATTTGCAGATCCTTCTACCCGACACGAAACCGTCACCGGAGGCCGCAGCGCGGCCGTTGCCGCCGCTTTCGGAGGAAGAGCGGCGCGTTTATGACGCGATTGAGCAGACCGAAACACCCATTGACGATATCGCCGCTAAAAGCGAATTGCCGACCTCGATGGTTTCGTCCATATTGTTGCAGTTGGAGCTGAAACGCCTGGTCAAGCAGTTGCCCGGAAAATATTTCGTTAAGCTTGACTAAGCGAGAAACTTACCGCGCTGTTGACCGCGCAGGCAAACTGCTCTGACTTGCAAAGATCCCCCACCTGAGTTCGATTCCTGCCCCATGCCCAAGTCCCTCATAATTACGGAGAAGCCTTCGGTCGCGAGCGATATCGCCAAGGCAGTCGGCGGTTTCAAGAAGGGCAAAGACTACTACGAGAACGAGAAATACGTGATCTCCTGGGCAGTCGGCCACCTCTTTGAACTCGCAGTCCCTGCTTCGATGAAAGACCAGGACAAATGGGACATGAAGAAGCTGCCTATTATGCCGGCGGAATTCGCGCTCGAGCCCGCGGAGAAAATGACCGGTCGCGCCAATGTTCTTCGCAAGCTCATCAGAAACAAAGATGTTTCGGAGCTCATCAATGCATGCGACGCGGGCCGAGAAGGCGAATTGATCTTTCGCTACATTGCCCAATACGCGGGGACGAAAAAGCCTATCAAGCGTCTCTGGCTGCAATCGATGACCCCGGAGGCGATCCGCGAAGGGTTCGCGCGATTGCGTAGCGATGCTGAGATGCAACCGCTGGCCACTGCGGCTCGCAGCCGGAACGAGGCCGACTGGCTCATCGGTATTAATGCAACCCGCGCATTCACTTTACGACTGAGCGGCGGCCGCGGAAGCACAGTCACTTCGTTAGGCCGCGTACAGACGCCCACACTGGCAATCATCGTCGACCGCGAGAACAAGATTAAGGACTTTAAACCGCGTGACCTGCACGAACTCCACTCTAGATTCCGCGCCGCTGCTGGCGAATATGAGGGGCGCTGGTTTGATGAAGCATTTCAGAAAGACGAGGACGAAACCGAGAGAACCAAAAGACTACTCCACCGTCTGCAATTGAATCTCCCTGATGCGCAGCAGCAGGTTGACAGTAAAAACGGCTCGCTGTGGGACGAGCATCGCGCCGCGCCGCGATTGTGGCACCGCGAAATCGCTGAAGCCATCCAGCGGAAGTGCAGCGGCAAACACGGTGTCGTCGAGTTGGAAGAAAAGAAACCGAGTACGCAGGTTGCTCCTCAACTCTACGATCTCACTGCATTGCAGCGCGAAGCGAATAATCGGCTTGGGTTCTCTGCAAAACGCACGTTGCAAATTGCCCAGGCGCTTTATGAAAAGCACAAGGCGATCACGTATCCGCGCACGGATTCGCGCGCTTTGCCGGAAGATTATCTTCCGACAGTCAGATCGACATTGAATACGATCGACAACCCATTTGCGCGAAGAGTGCTCGACAATAATTGGGTCAAGCCAAACAAGCGCATCTTTAATAACGCGAAGGTCAGCGATCACTTTGCGATTATTCCGACCGCAACTGTTCCTCGCTCGCTCGACGATCAGGAGCGCGCGCTCTTCGACATGGTAACCAAGCGCTTCGTGGCCGTGTTCTTTCCGCCTGCGCAATACGAGAATACCACTCGGATTACCCGTGTGGAGGGCGAGCCCTTCAAGACGGAAGGGAAAATTCTGATCGCGACCGGATGGTTGGAAGTTTATGGGCGCGAAGCTACCGGTGACAAGCCGGAGGAGAATCTGCCGCCCGTTACTCAAGGCGAACACGTCGAAACGGTCCGTATTGAAATCAAAACGGAGCAGACGAGGCCGCCTGTTCGCTACAACGAAGGGACGATCCTGAGCGCGATGGAAGCGGCGGGAAAGCTTGTCGAAGACGAAGAACTGCGCGATGCGATGAAGGAGAAAGGGCTTGGCACGCCCGCGACGCGCGCATCCATCATCGAGACACTAATCTCAGCGCATTATCTGGTGCGACAGGGGAAAGAGCTGCAGCCGACGCCGAAAGCGATTCAGACAATCACCCTTCTCAAAAACGCGGTACCAGAATTAACCAGTCCGGAATTGACCGGCGAATGGGAATTTCGCCTGCACGAAATCGAACATCGGAAGCTCACGCGTGACGCGTTCATGCGCGACATTCGCGAGCTTACGAACAACATTGTCGGAAAAGCCAAACATTTTCATCCAGACGAACACATGCCGGACACCGAACCGTTCGGCAAATGCCCAAAGTGCGGTTCGCCTATCGTCGAACGGTTCAAGAGCTTCACCTGCACAAATGAGGAATGCGATTTCACAATTTGGAAAACCATCGCCGGGCGCTTGCTAAGCCGCGACGAATTTGAAACTCTCGTGCGCGAAAAACAGGTCGGCCCGTTGGGTGGCTTTCGTAGCAGGAAGGGCAAACGTTTCCATGCGCTGCTCAAACTCAGCGACGAGTTCAAAACAGAGTTCGATTTCGGACCAAACGGTCAAGAAAACGGCGCCGCGCAGCCGGTTGATTTTTCAGGACAGGAGCCGCTTGGCAAATGTCCAAAATGCGGTGGGCGCGTATTCGAATTTGGAATGAGCTACATCTGTGAAAATTCAGTCGGTCCGGCAAAAAGCTGCGATTTTCGATCGGGCAAGGTCATTCTGCAACGAGCGATTGAGCGCGAACAGATGCAGAAACTGCTCGCGACGGGAAGAACGGACTTGCTCCAACGTTTCATCTCGCGCAAGGGCAGGCCGTTCAATGCCTTTCTCGTTTTGACCGACAAAAAAGATGTCGGTTTTGAATTTGAGAAACGCGAGCCGAAGTCGAAAGGAGAAAGAAAGCCCAGGATTGCTGCGCCGAAAATTGATTTCACCGGAAAGCAATCGGTGGGCGAATGTCCCAAGTGTAGCGGAAAAATTTTTGAAACTGAGACGAGCTACATTTGCGAGCGTTCACAGGCCGACCGAACTCCGTGTAAATTCAAGCTAAGCAAAACGATTCTCGGCCGCGACATTCCAAAAGAGCAGGCGGAAAAACTTCTCACCACAGGAAAGACGGATCTTCTCGAGGGCTTCATTTCAAAACGCGGCCGCCCATTCGCAGCGTATCTGAAGTTCGAAGACGGCAAAGTCGGGTTCGAATTCCCGGAGAAAACGGCGCGCGCATAAGCAGCGTTGCACGTGACTTTGTGCTTCACACGAGCGCCGCTCAAAATTAAAAAGCCGAAATTGTGCGGCAAAAAGCTGTCGTTGTCTTTCTTCTCGTAGTGCTGTGTTACATTCTTGGACTGGTCACAGCTTTCTATTTTCCGAGCCAGCTCGGCGCGGTTTTGACAACCGTCTTGCAAGGCAAAATTCGGCCGTTTGTTGTCAGCCGAAATTTCAACGAAACAATCGGCTACGTCACCGACAGAAAACCAGGGCCTGCTCTCAACGGCAACGCCAGTTACCTTGGCGAATACGCGGGGCAAACTTCGTACGGGTTGATAACCGTTCAGATACCGCAGCATTATCCGGCAGGCGCGCCGCTCGACGGCGACGCTATCAAAAAAGTAGAATCCATCTCGTATCCGGCATTTCTCAAGTTCCTTCAAGACCGGTCGGCGAAGCCTTTAGTTATTTGGGTCCACGGCTATCGGCTTTCATTTCCTGTAAGCACAGCGTACTGCGCGCAGATCGCGCGCGACTTAGATATCGATGCGAACGTCGTTACATTCGATTGGGCCAGCAGCGAATCTGTGCTCGCTTACACGCGCGACGTGCAGCAGGTACCGCAATCGACGCAGCATTTGGTGAGTCTGCTGGAGACAATCAACAATGAAGTTAAGCCGGCGAAAATAATCATCATCGCACACAGCCTCGGTTGCCGCCTCGCCTGTCTCGCCTTGCAAAAATTATATGAGAACCCAAGTACGCGAAATTTGAAATTAGATCACGTCGTATTTCTGGCTCCCAACGTCGACAGAGAAGAATTCAATCAAAACTTTAAGTCAGGTCTGCAGGCGCTGGTGAAAAGGCTCACGATCTATGTTGCCTCTGACGATAACGTGCTTCTGCTGGGCAAACTTTTATACAGCGTCGATTCAATCGGTCTGCCGGAACAATTCTCGCCCGACACGAATCTGGACGAAATTCAAACGTTCCTCTATTACGAAAAACAGCTTCCGGGGAAAATCGATCTCGTGGACGTTTCGTTTTCGAAAAAAGATTTTCTCAGGAAACACCGTCTATTTCTCGAACGGCCAGTCATGGAAGACTTGTTTTGGCTTATCCACGACGATTACCCAGCAGCAAAACGGCATCTGTTGAAATACCAGGGAACACACAACCCCACTGATTACTGGGTAATCCCACCTTGAGTTGCTCTGATTTGACGAACTGCTGTGTTAAATCAGGGTGCTAATTGTAATGCGCGGCGCGATCAAACGCCGAAACATCAAACGGGCCGTACGGGCCGTTCTAGCCGGGCTCCAACAAGCTTGAGCGACACACTCTTTGACTTCTTCGATAAGCGCTTTCTCTCGTACAATGCCTTTCGGCACGTAATTGCGAAAACGCACGTACTCCCACAGGCACACCTCTCCAGGTGTACCTGTTTGGCGAATGCGATGGACCTATCTTAAACAGGCAAATGCGGCGGGAACTCAGGGTTGGAAGGTGGCACAACGTCGGGATTGTTGACCGCCACACCCTGCCGGGCCGCATTGTGGGCCCGCCTACCACCACGCGCGTCTTTCTTCGGTGACAGGTCAATGAACTTGCTCCTGGGTGACTTCGGCTCTTTATTCGTTTTGGTTTTCATATTTGTCTCCTTTTCGTGTTTGTTTGTTCGTTGGTGTAATCACTTCAAGTTTTTGTGACATCAGGATTCGTGCCAAGCTTTCGCAAACGAGCAAAAAGATGTAAGAAACTGCTCCTACTTAGCGCTAATCAGCAAGCCTTCGTTACCCAAAAAGTTGTAAGGTACTGCAGAGAAACAGAACGGGCGCCTGAGTTCAGATTTAAGACTGCTCTAGCTCATTTTTGGCACTTCATGCTTCAGTTTCGAACACATTTGGAATCTGTTCTGGGAGTCACTCGGATAGAGGCTTGGGCTCGGTCGCCGCTTTGGATTGCGCGGGGCGAAAAAACTGGATTGTCGATGGACACCGCGATGACGGAAAGCGTTTCGTTGTGTACGCGGATGACAAGTTAACTGCGTTTCTGGAATTCGAAGCGGCGATCTCTGGAACAAGATTCCAAGGAGGTGGCGCTAATCAGGTGCGTCTTTCATTCGTTATCCCGTCAACGAGCGGTCGGGTTTGGCCAGTGCAAACGACATGCTCGATCTTGCGTTCCTTGATCTCATCCACGCTTAACCGATACTGTGCTGCCCCAGGTTCTTTGCTGACCGCACGGGACGAAGTACTTCAACGCGCATTCCGGTCGTCAGTCCCCACTTTTGACACTCGATACGGGAGATGGCGTCAGTCCTCACTTGACACTCGATAGGTGCTTATTTTCTATCTGTTGTTGGACATGATGCACCATGGCGACGGCAGCAATAAGAACGATCGCCGCGATTACCTGGTGCGGGTAAAGGCTTGCATGGAAAACGCCCCAGGTGATGCACACGGCGGCGAGCGTTTGCATCATTTCAAAATAACCAGCAGTTGACGCGCGCGTGAGACGCAATCCTTGGAAATAAATCAAGAGCGGAATTCCGCCTGAGATTGACGCGAGGCAAAACAGTAATACGATCGCCTTCCCCGTGTGCGCCCGCGCAGCTGCGGGCCACAGCGCCGCGCCATCTAGTTTTCCGTACGCCAAAAGAATCAGCGTCATGCAGGCGAGACCCACGACGATGCGCATGCTGGAGGCGAGGCGAAGCGACATCCCCATCATTACGCCTCGACCAGCGACTGTTGAAAGGCCCCAGAACAGCGCGCAGATCAAAGCGTACCCTGTACCAAGATTTAGCCCTGCCTGCTCAAATGAAACTCCGATCATGCTTGGATTAGTAACGGAGACGAAGACGCCAGCGACGATCGCGACGGCAGCATAAAAGAAAAACTGCCGTGCGAGGCGGTCACCAAAAAGCAGAAACGCGCCGATGGTTGAAATAACGGGTTGGATGTTCAGGATGACATTCACCACGGTGGGATTCCCGTACTTCAACGACAACGTGAAAAAAATTGTGCCAACCGCAGACCCGGCGAACCCGGAGAAAAGCAGGAACCCCCATGTGCGCGCCCGGATTTTTGGAACCTCCTGCAAACGCGGGATAAGAATCGGCAAAAACGTGATGAGAATGAACACGTGTTCCCAAAAAACAATCACCCTCGCATCGAACAGCTCGTTAAGCGGAATGCGCCACGCGCTTTCCGTGCCCCAGAGCCCAGCACCGAGACCGACCAGCCACGGGCCATAAGCTGCTCTCTTTACTGTGCGCTGTTGCATTTCGAAAGCGTGTATCCTGCCGATGGGTTCCGTCAATTCAGGACATCACCCGCCCATTTTTTGGGAACAGCGATGCGACGATACATCGCACTCCAAAAGCACTTCGTGCGAAATAAACCAAAAACATCCGTGCGTTATGCGCCAGCTTTGGGAGTGCGCACGCGTCCTCGCGTCGCTTTCTGCCTCCGGCTGGTTTTAAATGGGAAGGAAATTAAACAAGCATTGACGCCACAACTTATGGTGTGGTAATTAACTGCTCAACACTATGCGTTGCCCCAAGTGCGGGTCTCGTGATGACAAGGTCATCGATTCCCGTCAATCGCGCGATGGTTCCAGCATTCGTCGTCGCCGCGAATGTTTGAAATGCAAGTATCGCTACACGACGTACGAAGAAATTGAGCGGTCGGATCTGCGTGTGGTGAAACGCGATAGAACGCACGAGCCGTTCGACCGGCGCAAACTGGCTGGCAGCATCGCGAAAGCTTTTGAAAAACGTTCCGCCAGTCTCCTTACCTTGGAAAAGATGGTGGATGAGATTGTGCATGAGCTGGAGACGGGCGGCCGCGAAGTGCCTTCGTCGATAATTGGCGCGAAAGTGCTCGAAAAACTCCGAGCAATCGATGAGGTGGCGTATTTGCGCTACGCCTCTGTGTACCAGCGATTCCAGGATGTTGATGAATTTGTAAATGCCATTCACACGTTGGGGCGTCGCATAAAACCCAATGCGCTTCAGCGGGAATTGTTTCCCCCTGAGACCCCGCAAGGTTCCACGCCGGGACCACGCAAAATTTCGAAAAACAAGCACCATGGTCGCGTTTAAGGAAGAATTTCCATATCTCCGCACCAGTTCCGGGCAACTGTTCGAGTTTAGCCGCGACTGGCTGCACGCGGCCATCACACGGGCAGCTGACGAAGCTGGTTATCCCAGCTGGTGGCTCACCGATCACGTGACGGAAAGCATTGCTTTTTACCTGCAGCTGCGAAACGACGAAAACGTGGTCGCGTTCAATCAGCTCTCGCAGACTGTGCGTTATGTCCTGAACGCGATCGGCTACAAAGAAATTGTGCCACATTTTACGCCCTCACCTCCGCCGATTTCCATTTCGTTGCTGGATATTGCGCGGCATGCTGGCGCAGGTTACGAGCTGGCGTTTTTTGATCTTCTGGAAAAACAAATCGCCGCCCTGGTTGCCACCCATGTCGATAATCTTCAGCTTTGTTCACTTCAATCTTGCGTGAAGCACCTCCGCGGTGCGAAAACGTGGACGCGCGCCTGTGATGCGCTGCGCGAGGAAATTGTCTGCTTCGTCCGCGAAAGATTAACAACGGCGACTCATTTTCGGCGATTGGATTGTTCCGTGCGTTGAAAATTCTCCCCGCTGCTACAGCGCTCCCACTTTCGGATTTGAATTAGCGTCAGAATGCGCAGATTTACAGTGATGAGCTCGCCGGCGATGAGAACCGTCAAAATGTCATGACCATTTTCGAAAAAATTATCGCACGACAAATCCCAGCAAAAATCGTTTGGGAGGATGAGGATGCGGTCGCTTTTCACGATGTCAATCCTCAAGCGCCTGTGCATGTGCTGATCGTGCCAAAAAAAGTCGTTCCACGTTTGACCGACGCAACGGACGATGACCGCGCACTCCTTGGCAAATTGCTTCTGGTCGCACGCGACATCGCAAAGAAACTCGAGTTGACGAGCGGCTATCGAGTCGTGATTAACTGCGGTCCCGACGCTGGTGAAAGCGTGCCGCATCTACATGTTCACTTGCTCGGCAAACGCGCCCTCGCCTGGCCGCCAGGATAAGGTCGCGGTCCGCCGTAGCGAGCGCTGTACTCAGCGCATTTACCATCAAGCGCAAAACAAAAAATCTGCTGCGGAGGACATGTTGCCCAAATCGCTTTACACTCCTTTATTGCGCGCGTACGGCGCGGGCGGACTGCGAACCGGTTGGGAAGCGGTAGCTGAGGTGCCAGCTGCGAGCTCCGAGTCAGGCGTTGCCGAAGCAGCCAACGCTTCGACAACACGCAGGCGGCGAGGCGGCAGTTTCCATTTTCGCTGCTGGCCGGCGTCGCGAGAAACATATTCTTCCGCGTCGAAGGTTTGCTCCACCCACTTGGCGGCGCGCTCACGTAACTGCGCACAAGAGCGTAGGTGCAGCTTGTGTTTGATGTTTTCCTGATGGCTGTCAATCGTCTTCACGCTCAAACCCAACGATGTCGCGATCTGCCGGTTGCCAAACCCCGAGCCGAGCAACTGGAAAATGTGCATCTCGCGATTGGACAGTTCTTCAAGCCAAGCACCTGATCTTGGCATGCGATTATTTTTCGGCCGAGGCTGAAGCGATTTTTGGAATGCGCTCAGCGCTACCTGCCGGCTCACGTAAATGCCGCCCTTCACAATCTCGCGAACAGCGATAGCCAGCTCTTCTCTGGCAGCTTGTTTCATCACGTAACCGTTCGCTTTTGCGCGCATGGCGCGCTCAGCGAAAATAGTTTCCGCAAGTGCGGAGTACACCAGGATGCGGAGCTGAGGCGTTTCGGTTTTTAGCTTTTTGATCAGTTTCAAGCTGTCTTCTGCGCCCAGCCGCAGCGCGGTCACCAATACTTGCGGCTGACATTCGGCGATTTTACTTCGCACGTCCGCTATGCTTTCAGCCTCGCCACATACCATCATGTCAGGCTGCGAATTGAGATAACCGCTGATCCCGTAACGGAGCAGCGGTTGGTCATCGAGCACAAGGATTCGTATCTTTGCGGTTTCCATCTCACTAACACTTTACGGGAATTCTGGGGGAAAGTTCTTCAGGTTTCTGTGCTGATTGAGGTCCTGATTTTTTACCTAAGGTAAGCCTGAGAGACTTACCTAGGCTATTGGTCGAGTTGTTAACAGGAGCGCTTGACTTGTAGCCACCCTGGTGTGCGCCGTGCTGCCAGAGAGTGCAACACCCATCGGAGCGCCTCGAGTACAGTCAACGCGTTGGCATCCTCAAACGTGAAATTGACGTCCAGATAGTTGAGGCCCTCCGCACGCCTAACCCTTGCAATACTCGGTGATAAGCGCAGCGGCATCGTTCACGCCGCCGGCCGAGGCCGTCCGCCAGTCCTCGCAGGCGCCAGCCTTGTCGCCCAGATAGAATTTTGAAATGCCGCGTCCGAGATGGACTCCGACATTATCGGGCTTGAGCTTGAGGGCCTGGTTGAAATCAGCCAGCGCTTCGGGAAATAATTTGAGGACATTTTTGACCACGCCGCGGTTTTGATAGGCATCGGCGGAGTTTGGATTGAGACGAAGCGCAGTGTCGAGGTCTTTCAAAGCTGCTTCGTCCCTGCCCAGTTTGTGTTCCACCGCGCCGCGATTGCTATAAGGGTCGGCATAATGCGAATCCAGTTCAATGGCCTTGCTAAAGTCTTCGATGGCGCGCTCCGGCTGGCCTTGGGCGAGATAGACCGTGCCGCGGTTGTTATAGGGCCGCGAGTAATCTTCCTTGATATGGATGGCCAGGCTGAAGTCATTCACAGCTTCGTCCAGCCTGCCAAGCAGGCGGTTTGCCAAGCCG
>QHNQ01000021.1 GCA_003218135.1 Verrucomicrobiota bacterium | reverse complement strand
AAACGATGAATTGATCTATGATGGTCTGCGCACCATTGGCGAAATCGCCGAACTGCGCTTCCCACAGGCAGAGCATTTTTGGATAGTCGAGCGAGTAGCCGTAATCGAATCCGAGCACAGCAGCTTCCGAGAGCGGGCTGTTGTAAATGCAGATGCGCGCCTGTTTTTCGGCCAGGTGCATGAGCGGCACGTAGGGCTTGCCGGTCTTTGCATCGTAAAGTACCGAGTGCCGAGTGCTGAACGTGCCGCGCGAGCTGTCCTGGCCAGATAAGCGGACTGGAATTCCATCGAGAAGCAGCGATCCGAAAGCGAGCGTTTCGGCATAATGCCATTCATACGGACCGCCCTCTTCGAATACTTTGCGTTGATGATCCAGCACAATGCGTTTGATCTTCGGCTGAATTTCAAACCCCTCCGGAACGCGGGTGAAACCGTCGACTATGATCTTGAGCGTTTTCTCGCTGATCGCGGTCGGCTCTGACGTGCTTGTGTATTCGGGTTGAAAAATTGCTGTCGATTCCCGGAACTTCGCTTTCTGGCTAGCCTTTCTTTTTTCAATGGCGGCGATTTCGTCCCGCGTCATTTCCAGCCGGAGAGCAAACTCGGTTTCGAGCGAGGCGGCGTCGTCTTCGCTGAGTGTGCCCGCTTCGAGCAGCTCGCGTTTGTAAAGTTGCGTGACCGATGGGCGTTTCTCGATCTTCGCGTAGAGATCGGGCTGGGTAAACGAGGGTTCGTCGCCTTCATTATGGCCATAGCGGCGATAGCAATACATGTCGATCACCACGTCACGCCCGAATTGCTGACGAAAATCGAATGCCATGTCGCTCAAAAATTTAATGGCCAACGGATCGTCGCCGTTCACATGAAAAATCGGTGCCTCAATCATCTTGCCGATATCGGTGGCGTATTGAGATGACCGCGCATCTTTCGGCAGGGTGGTAAAGCCGATTTGATTATTCACCACGATGTGAACCGTACCGCCGGTGCTGTAGCCGTGTAGTTGCGACAAGTTTAGCGTCTCAGCCACGATCCCCTGCGCAATGAAAGCCGCGTCGCCGTGCACCAGCAGCGGCAAAACTTTTCGCCGATGCTCGGTGTCGCCGCGGATTCGTTGCCGCGCGCGCGCTTGTCCTTCGACTACGGGATCGACAGCTTCCAAATGACTCGGATTCGACGAGAGACGAATCTCAACCTCAGCTCCTGAACCGAGCCTGCGCACTGAGTGGTAGCCGAGATGGTATTTCACGTCGCCATCGCCGGCCACCAATTCAGGAATGTAATTCTCGCTGAATTCGGTAAAGATGACCTTGAGGGATTTGCGCAAAAAATTCGCCAGCACATTGAGCCTGCCGCGATGCGCCATGCCCATGCAGATTTCCTCGACGCCACCATCGGGGCATCTGTGCAGAATCGTATCAAGAATCACCATCACCGATTCCGCGCCCTGAAGTGAAAACCGTTTTTGCCCCACGTAGCGTGTATGCAGGAAAATCTCGAACGATTCGGCTTCGAGGAGCGAGCGCAACAAGGCCACCTGAACCTCGCGCGGCGTCGAATGTTTGTGCGGCCGCGTCTCCAACCGCCGCCGCACCCATTCGCGGATCCGCGGGTCCTGGATGTGCATGAATTCCGAGCCGATGGAATCCGCATAAATCCTCTCGAGCCCGGCGATCATTTCGCGCAAGGTCATTTGCCGATTGTCGAGGAAGAATTTCGACGAAACGCGGAGGTCGAGATCCGACTCTCTAAATCCAAACTCGCTTAAGCTGAGCAACGGATTTTTCGGCCGCGTCTCCGCGAGCGGATCGACACGCGCAATGGTGTGACCGAGCATGCAATACGCGTACACAAGACCATCAATGCGGGTCTGTAACGCTGCCTCGCGAGCCTCGGCTTCCGCGACCGCCGCACCGTCGCGCTGGGGAAGATTGCCAAGCTCGAATCCTTCGAAAAAAGCGGACCATCCGGAATCGACCGACTCACGATTTTGCTGCCAACGCCGGTAATTCTCCTCAATCAGGTCGAGATTTGCGCGAGCATCAATTGACGTACGCATAGCAGATTTAATCTCGGACGATTACGTAACGCGGCAAGTTATCGTAATCCTAGGTTTCATTTGTCATTCTGGGCGAAGCGAAGAATCTCTGATCATTTCTTCTTCATGGCTAAAACAGTAGCCAGAGATGTTTCCAGTCTTGGCAGGAACTACTGCTTGGCGAGCGCTTCGCTGAACATGACAGGATGTGAGAGGCTAAAGCAGCCGGTTGACAGTCTGAAGGGGGCTTCGTTACTTGCTGCCAAATGAGAGCGGCAGCGGCAACTCCGGGTAGCGCAATCGGCGTGCTCGCTACGTTCTTAATGCTTACGCCGTCGGCATCTTGTTTTGCACAAGCCGATCCGGCGTCGGAACCGGCGGTTTTGGCTGTAGGTAAGGTGTTGCCGGCAGTGGTGAACATCAATACTGAACGGGTCGTTCGGCGCACCGTGCGCGACCCCTTCGAAGATTTTTACGCGCAATTTTTCGGCTACAACCGCGCCCGGCCGCGCCAGGTTCGCCAAACTTTGCAGAGTCTTGGTTCCGGTTTCATTATTGATCCGGCTGGTTACATCGTAACCAATAAGCACGTAGTCGAGCGCGCGGCGGACTTGAAAATTCACGTGACGACAAATGACGGTAAAACTTATAACGCTCGCTACATTGCCGGCGATGACAAGACCGACCTGGCGTTCATTAAAATCGAGGCGCGCTCCGCCCTGCCTTTCATCAACCTCGACGATATCTCCCCCAATTTACTTGGGGAGACAGTGATTGTAGTGGGTAACGCTGTCGGTTACGGCAGCTCTATCAGCCGTGGTGTTCTTAGCGCGGCGAAGCGCAATATCACAGTGGACGATACGGAATACAAAGACCTCGTGCAGACCGATGCGGCAATCAATCCAGGTAATAGTGGTGGGCCAGTGATCGATCTCTCCGGCCGATTGGTAGGCGTCGCGTCGGCAAAGATGGCATTCACACCACAGGGGGTTCCCACGCAGGGACTCGGGTTCGCCATTCCGGCGGAAGTGGTGCGTGATAGTGTCAATCGATTTAAGAAAACGGCGCAGATCCAGCCTGCGACGAAAAGTCCGGTCATTACCAGCGAAACATTCGGGTCGAGAGCGGAAAAGCTCTTTGGAATGCAGTTACAAGATTTGAACCAGGAGTTGAGTGATGCGCTTGGCTATGCGCGAGGGCGCGGGGTTCTAATTAGCGCAGTCGAACCGGACAGTCCGGCGGATGATGCAGGTATTGAGCGAGGGCTGGTGGTTTACCGCATCGGAAAGACTCAAGCGAGTTCTGTTAAGCAGATTGAGGAGCTGCTTCGAAACGTAGAGAGCGGGGCGAATGTAGAATTCATTGTGGGCGTAATTCGTACTGACGGGGAAAGCCGGGAGCTCGCCAGCGCAACTCTGACTGCACGATAAAAAATTGGCAACGCAATCGCCGCTCGATTGTCTCACGGAATATCACACGATGATCAAGGTTGAAAATCTGACCAAACGCTACGCTGGCCAGCCTGCAATCCAGGATTTGAATTTCGAAGTTAGCCAGGGCGAGATCATGGGATTTCTGGGGCCAAACGGCGCCGGCAAAACCACGACCATGAGAATATTGGCAGGCTTCATGCCGCCTACGTCAGGGCGCGCTACGGTGGCGGGGTTCGATGTTTTTGAACAATCGCTACAGGCACGGACGCACCTTGGCTACATGCCGGAAAATGTGCCGCTCTACAGCGACATGCGCGTAACAGAATATCTCAACTATCGCGCGGCCCTAAAGGGAGTTCAACACCGGCGGGTTGCGGAGCGCGTGGGCGATGTCGAAGAGCTCTGCGGTCTCAAGGAGGTCGAAAAGAAGGTGATCGGCACCCTCTCTAAAGGTTATCGACAACGCGTTGGTTTGGCGGACGCGCTGTTGGCCGAACCTGATCTTCTCATTCTCGATGAGCCAACGATTGGTCTCGACCCGAATCAAATTCGCCAGGTGCGCGAGCTAATCAAGAACCTTGGCAGAGATCACACAATTTTGCTTTCGACGCACATTTTGCCGGAGGTGGAAATGACATGCAGTCGAGTGATCATCATTCACAAGGGGCGAATCGAGGCGTGCGATACGCCGGATAATTTGCTCGGAAGAATCAGGCAAGCTGGCGGAGTAGTGCTTGAAGCAAAAGTCGGAAACGACAATGGTGCAGAAGAGTTGAAGAAGATTTCGGGCGTGCGCGATGTAGTCGCTGACGGCGAGGATGATTGGAAGAGATTCTCGCTCCGAGTGGAATCAGGTGTGGATGTACGCGAAGAAGTGTTTCGCCTGGCTACCGATCGTCATTGGGTCGTGCGCGAACTAACTCAGCGTCGAGCAACTCTCGAGGATGTATTCGTAGAGCTTACCCATCCGGACCTGGTTTGAGCGTTATGGCAGTCGGAAGATCGATTCATGCTTAAGTTTTACACTCTGCTTTCGCGCGAAGTGCGCAGCTATTTTCACTCTCCGATCGCGTACATCGTGCTGATCTTTTTCCTCATCATCAGCGGGATCGATTTTTACTTTCAGGTCGCCTTCATGAACCAGCGCCCGGTGCAATACACGGTGCAGGAAGCATTTTTCAATTCAGTCTTCTTCTGGTTCGCCTTTGTTCTGATCTTTCCACTTATTACGATGCGCTTGTTCGCTGAGGAATTTAAACTCGGCACGATTGAGCCGCTAACTACTGTCCCTGTGCGCGACTGGCAGGTAGTGCTCTCAAAGTTCTTTGGTGCGCTGGTCTTTTACTTGATTCTTTGGGTTCCGACGCTGCTTTACTTCTGGATTTTTCTTAAACTAACAAACCAGCCTGCTGCGCATTCCTGGGGAGCGTACTTGGGTTCCTATCTGATGCTTTTGTTGCTCGGAATGTTTTATCTCTCGATCGGTTGTTTTACGTCCGTTCTGACCAGAAACCAAATCATCGCGGCCGTCATTTCTTTCTGCGCAATCACGTTGTTATTTTTTCTCGGTCTCGTTCAGTTCATCCTTTTGGATGTCAATTCCACAACACGCGATTTGCTGGGTTATTTCTCCGCGATCGAACACATGGGAACATTCTCCCGGGGCGTGATCGATACGCGGCCAATTGTTCTCTACCTGAGCATGACCATTGTGATGCTGATGCTCACTTATCAGGCATTCCAATCCCGCAAGTGGAGGCTGTGACAAATGGCTGATAAGTCAAAGCGTTCCCGAAGACCGGGAGGAATTCGTCGATTTCGAATCGGCTTCAATGTTCTCGCACAGATTCTCCTGGTCTTGTTTCTCATTGCGATGGTGAATTCCCTTGCCTTCAAACACTACAGGCGTTGGGATTTTTCTCGCGACCAAAAATACGCGCTCTCAGATAAAACAAAGCGTTTCCTCAACACGTTAAAAGGCCGGATGCGCATCACGGTCTTCTTTGCGCCGACCACGCCGATTACTGCGGACGTGCAGAATTTGCTGACGGAATATCAATACGCTGGCAAAGGAAAAATCGACATCGAGCATATCGATCCCGAGCGGAATCTTTCCCGCGCCAAAGAGTTGTTCGACAAATACAAGGTCGTTACGGACGAGAGCCTGCTGGTCCTCGATTATGATGGTCGCAACAAAACGGTTAAGGCCTCCGAGATGGCGGATTTTGATCAGAGTGGGATGGCTTTCGGCGAAGGCCCTCGCGTGGCCGCGTTCAAAGGCGAGCAAGCCATCACCAGCGCGATGATCGACCTTGTGGAAGGAAAAAAGAAAATCCTTGGCTACGTCACTGGTCACAAGGAACCGGCGCTAACAGAAGGCACCAGCCCGATTACCGTGTTGAAGACGTTTATCGAGAACGAGAACATTAAGTTTCAGGAGCTGAACTTACTCGATCTGGATGCTATTCCGCCCGACGTGAAAGCGGTGATGATTATCGGGGCTCAGTACGATTTCTCCGGTCGCGAAATGAAACTGTTGCGCGATTTCTGGGACAAACAGGGCCGGATAGTGCTTCTAGTGGATCCTTCGGCGCAAACGCCAAAGCTTCGCGCCTTTGTCAACGAACTCGGCATCAAAGTGAATGACGACCGACTAATGGTTTTTGTGCGCACAGGGATCGAGGAGCTGGCGCTGACAAGAGATGTGCAAGCGCACTTCCTGGGAGATAGCCCGATCACAAAACGGCTGGCCGATGTGCGGGCGCTCTTTTTCGGCGGCACATCTTCACTTACGCTTGAGCCGGAACGAGTTCGTGCTGCCAGTATTCGGCTGGAGCCGCTGATCCAGGCAGAAAAAGGTTATTTTGCGGAAAAGGACTACAACAGTGATGACCAGGTAAAACTGCAAACTGACGCGAAGCAAAGCAGTAATGTGTCGCTAACAATCGGCGCAGCGGTCGAAAAAGGGGGAAGTGCAGATCAGCGGGTCCAGCTGAATTCCTCGCGTCTGGTAGTAGTTAGCAACTCCACTTTCGTTCAGGACAACGCGATCACTCAAGATCAGCAGGGGCTCGATTTTATCTCTGGCAGTGTGAACTGGCTGCTCAGTCGCGAACAACTAATCGGTATCGCGCCAAAGATCCCGAAGCCTCTTACCTTCAGCCTCAGCGAAGAGGCGTTGCGCCGGCTGCGCTGGATTATTCTCGTGTTCATACCGCTGGTACCCGCCGCGATCGGGACCATGGTGTGGTGGCAACGGCGAGTCTAGTATGAGCTGGAGGAATACCCTCATCCTGGCAGTCATCGCGCTCGCCGGCTTCGCTTATTTTAGATTCTTTGAAATGAAGCGGCCGAGTACGGAGGATGCCAGCCGACAGGCCCAGAACATGGTCAACTTCGACCGAAGCAAGATCGACGGCATTGTAATTCAGAATGGCGATCAACAGATCGAAATACGGCGCCGCGATAATAAGTGGCGACTGGAAACGCCGATCAAAGATCAAGCAGATGCCGCTATGGTCGAGAATTTGCTGTCGGATTTGGAAAGCTGGCAGAAAGAAGGAACCATCGCTGCGAAAGAGATCGACGCAGATAAGAGCAAACTGGCTGAGTACGGCCTGAATAATCCTAAGCTAAAGCTCAAATTGCTCGGCCGGGATAGGCCGCCAGAAATCTTGTTTGGCAAAGACGCTGCCCTGGAAGGAAGAATGTATGTGCGGTTCCAAAACTCCAAGCAGACTTTTCTCGCAAGGCAGTCGGTCAAGAAAGACATCGACAAGAAGCCGGAAGAGTTTCGCGATAGAAAATTGACAGACCTGACTACCGCGCAGGTGCGCCGCATGACATTGAAAACGCCCGCTGGTGAGATGGAGTTGGAGAAAAAAAGTGACCACTGGGACATCCTTAAGCCGCTCCGCGCTCGGGCCGATGATGAGAAGGTCGGCGACTTGATTTCGCAAATCACGACGGCGCGCATTCAACAATTTGTCGCTGATGATCGTGGTGACCTGCGCCCTTATGGATTAGCGGAGCCGCGCGGATCCATCACGTTGTATGACTTGGAACCGAAAAAAGGCCAGAAAGTTGAGCTCGGCGAGTCAATCAAGGTCTTTGGACAGGAAGCTAAAGGTCAGACGTTGCAGATCGGCAGCGTGCCAGAGAAGGAGAAAGATCAAATTTATGCGCGGTTCACTCCGCGCGGAGCTGTTTACACCCTGCCGAAAAAGATCGAAGAGATACTTAACACGAAGCCGGCCGATTTGCGCGACTACCATTTGGTTCGAATCGATACAAACATTCTTGATCGCATCACCATCGACGCTCCGGGCAAAGGCAAAGCCGTTCTCGCCCGCAAAGATGGAAACTGGACGATCGCCACACGAAATAATGCGCCTGCAGATTCAGGTGCGGTTCGGCGCTTGATTGACACGCTGCAAAATGAGCGGATAACAAGATTCGTGGAAGACGTCGCTTCCAATCTGTCGCAATACGGCTTGGATAAGCCGCAGATTCAATTGATGTTTAGCTCCTTTGCGTCGGAAAACACTGCCGAAACTAAAGCGGGCGACCAGCCGTTTGCCGGAATCGCGTTTGGAAGAGCAGAAGGCGGTAATGTTTACGCGCGGTTAGCCGATGAGCCATTCGTCGTGGCAGTGCGCCGTAGTTTGTTGGACCAAATTTCACCCGATCCGCTGCAGTGGCAGGAGTTATCGATTTTTAAGTTTAAGCCGGAGCAAATTCATCGCTTAAGCGTCACGACTGACAAGGAGGTGTCACTCGAGCGCGACCAGGCAAACCAGTGGCATTGGCTGCAAGGAACCGGCCAGATCAACCAAACCAACGTGCAGTCGGTACTCAATACATTGTCGGGCTTGCACGCGGTACGCTGGCTTGGGTCAGGCGCAGCTCAGCAAGGCTTTGAAAAACCACAGGTTGTCCTTGCCTTCACGACTTCAGCCGATAACAAAGCTTCGCACAAGTTGACCATCGGTGCTCAGAACAGTGATGGCACGTCGTTCGCCCGCGTGGACGGGCGCGAGGGCACGTTCGCAATCAGCAATTCGGACTCGAATACTTTAAGATTGCCGCTGGCCAGCCAAGTCATAGCCCCACCGTATATCTCACCTACAGCGACTTCGTCTCCCGCTCCCAAGCAGTAGAGGGGCTCCATATGTGGTAATCCTAAATAGATTCGCGTTGCTGAAAACGGCTAGGCGAGCTTTCGGCCATTACTGTTTCGTTGCGGTGTAAATTGTGACGATTCCGCCGGTCAGCGGACGAAAGGTCGGGCGCGTGAAACCGTTCCGCGCGATTAACTGAGACATCGCATCGCCACTTGGAAATTCCTCGATCGAATCGCCAAGATAATCATAAGCGGTTTTCTTCCCTGTTAGAAAAGAACCAAGTAAGGGCAAGCAACGATGCAAATAAAAGCGATAGACTGCCCGTAAAATGGGCGTTGCAGGCAATGAAAACTCGAGCAGGAGCAAGCGGCCATTCGTTTTGAGCACGCGCGACATCTCAGCAAGCCCCGCCGCCCAGTCTTCGAAATTACGCAGTCCGAACGCGATCGTGACACAATCGAATGAATTATCGCCAAATGACAGATTCATTGCGTTGGCAAGTGCGACTTGGCGGACGCCTTTTCGCCGGGCAAGTTCCAGCATTTCCGGAAGAAAATCGACTCCTACGATATCGGCGTTCGGCAGTTCTTTCTGAATGGCGAGCGCCAAATCTCCTGTACCAGTGGCAAGATCCGCAATCCTCTGTGGGCGCCAATCCCTGACGATTGCAGCCGCGCGGCGTCGCCAATAGATATCCAGCCCACAGCTGAGCACGTGATTTGCAGTATCATAGCGTGTCGCGATAGACCCGAACATTTTTTGGACCCGGGCGGATTGGTTAATCATTTGCGCCTTTAATAAACAACGGCCTCCATTTTTACGACAAATGAATTTTACTGGTTATGAGTAGGTATAACTACACACCAACATTCGCCAAGCCACAGCTTAGCTATTGTGAAATTTGGTATTGCAAGCTTCACCAAGTGAAGCTATCTAACAACCCATGGATACATCTGTTAAAGCTCTACAAGAAGCGATTTCAATTCGCCGACAAATTGAAAACCTGGAACAACGCCTTTCCTCATTGCTACGAGGAGGTGCGCCTACGACAACAACGCGCCCGGCTCGCGGCCGTTACTTTTCGCCCGGCACTCGAGCGAAGCTCGCGGCTGCCGCGAGAGCACGTTGGGCAAGGCTAAGAGGCGCACGGGCAGCGACGCCCGCCAGAAAAAAAGGCCAGCTCACGCCTGCCGGTCGAAGAAAGCTCTCCCAGTTAATGAAGGCTCGCTGGGCAGCAAGAAGGAAGGCGGGAGGAACAAAGACCGCTAAGGCGAGAAGAAAAGGTACCCTTACGCCTGCCGGCCGAAGAAAGCTCTCCGAACTAATGAAAGCTCGGTGGGCTGCCAGAAGGAAGGCGGGATCCAAGTAATCCGCCCGAAGGATTCGCTTTACTGCTCGCGAGAGGACTCGAACCTCCACGGGTTTCCCCATACGGTCCTGAGCCGTACGCGTCTGCCAATTCCGCCACGCGAGCAAAGGCAGGGCGTACAATGCGTGTGCAGCGGATGACCTGCAAGGTCAAATCAAGCAGGTTAGAATGGGAGAACAGCGAGCGGCGCTGGTTGAATCAGCCTAAACGCCTCTTTCGCGCGCGAACCTCCAACTGGTGCGCCTTGCGGACCTGACCGATGGAACGCAGAAGATCGGCATAATTCGAAACAACAATGTCATAATCCTTGGAGGGTTGTTCCTGCACTTCCTCCCAGGTTTTGAGCGAAGATTGGTAAAGCTCTGCCGCTTTTGCGTAATCACCCCGCGAATGATAGACTACTGCAAGGTTGCATTTGGATTGCGCTATGTCTGCAAGGGGAGGGGGATCCAATTTCTCCCGAATGGCCAGAGCGCGAACATGTAGCTTCTCAGCTTCAGTGTAACGGCGTTCGTTAGTATAGAACACTGCCAGGTTGTTGAGTACCGACGCTACATCGGGGTGGTCCGGCCCCAGTTGCTTCTCATAAATTTCCAAAGCGCGCACGTAGCATGGTTCCGCCGCTTTTTGCCGGCCCGACTTGCGCAAAATCAGCGCGATGTTGTTTAACATCGTACCGATATCGGCATAAGGAATATCGTCGATCTGCGTTCCGGCAGCTATTGCTTTCTGGTAAAAATTAATAGCTTCCTCAGATTGGCCGAGGCTATCGCATAAGGCTGCCAACCGGCGTGCCGAACGATAAATGGCGCGGTGATCGGGTGGTTTCCCTTTTTCAAGAATCGTATGTGCCTTGAGCAGGTTTGCCTCGGCGGCGGTGTAATCTCCTTTTTCTTCGAGTAGCTCGCCTAGCTTCTCGAAACTGATGGCCAGCGGCGTCTCGCTGCGTTTGAAGGCGCGCTTGGCGATTTCAAGTGCAGTTTCGGCAACTCGAATCGCTTCAGGCAAACGATTTGTCGCATGCAGAGTATCAAGTTTGTCATTGAGGATACTCCAGAGCCTTTCTTCACCTTTCATCACTCATCACCAGCCCTCGCTCAGTTGAGTAACCAGTCGGCTGGCGAGATCCTCAGTGGCCAGGGGCAACGCTTGACGCTCATCCGTGGTTACGTCGCTACTGACAAAGAAGCTTGTGGTTCCGTATGCCTCACTCGGCCCAGCCAGGTGTTCACCATTTCTTCCAGTCAGCGAGTACCGTACGATTAAGCCCAGGTTAAATTCGGTTGTGGCCAATACATTTCCACGCACCGAGCGCGCCGGGGTGCGGGTGATCCGAGATATCTCCCCGCTCAAAGTCGCATCCGCTTTGTCCTCGCTGGTGATCTGATAAGTCCCGTCCTGTTGCAGCTGTTTGATCACAGTATCGGTGACCAAAACTTCGATCCGCGGGAGAAGAGTCTTGTTCCTAAACGTCGGGACTGCGATGCGATGAACGTCACGCAAATAGTACGGCTTGACTGGTCCGACGTGATAGCCAAGGCAACCACTCAAAGCCAGGCAGAATAGTGTCGCAAGTGAGGCTTTCAAGGCGCCGGTGAGGCGGACTCGTCGGTAGACGCCGATCCACCCGGGGCTGGAGACGCGTTAGAGCTGCTAGCATCGGGCAGAGGCAGCGGCGGTTCAGGCTCAGGCGCTGTCGTGGTGTCCGGGGCAAGGGAAGCTGGTGGTGGAAGCGAGGAATCAGTCGCCGACGCAGGCAACGGCGCTTCGTTATTTGGCGCACCTGGTTTTGCAGACCCAGTTCCAGCACTCTGCGCCCCATGCGCTTCGCTCTTTTTCTTGCTAGCTTGTTGTGCCACGGGCAAAGCCGGCTGAAGCGCAGCATCTCCGTATTTTGCGCGCAACTGATCGATCCGCTTCTTGGCCTGATTGCTTTCCTCCGATCCTGGCTGCTGACGAATGACCTCGTTGTAGTAGATCACGGCCGCGCGATAATATTTTTGTTTATCGTAAAATTTCGCGACCTTGTACGAGTTAGCCGTTTGCTTGTGTTCGAGAATATCGAGGTTAGCGCGCGCCTGAGCTGATTTCTCGCTTTTCGGATAATGGAAAAGAAAATCTTGGAAAGCAGTTTTAGCATTGGTTGCGGCAGCGGCGTCTTTTGTTCCAGTTTGAGCTGCGGTGAACCAGATGTAGCCGATTTGATATTGGGCATCCACGGCCACGGGCTCGTTCGGGAACTTGTCCACTACAGCTTGGTAAGCCTGTAGTGCCGCGTCATTGGCGCCCTGTTTTTCGCGGGCAAGGCCAATATCAAATTGCGCACGCGCCGTGTATTTTCCGTACGGCGCGGTGCGAACAACGTTAGCGAAAATAGTCACCGCGCGATCCAACGATGATGCAATCGACATGCCGAGAACCTTCAACTTCTTGCCATTCAGATAAAGTTCGCCGATGCGAAACTGCGCCTCGATCGCGTCCTCGAAATAGGGACTGGTTGGATATTTTTCTACCAGCTCGCGAAACGAATCCGCCGCTGGTGTGTAGTCGTGGAGCTGTTCCTGCAACTGAGCGCCGCGATAGAGTGCACTGGGAGCCAGTGAGTCTTTAGGATGGTGTTTAATCAGGCTTTTGTAGGCTCTGATCGCGCGTTTAGGGTTCCCTTCTTTTTCGGCAGTTTGTCCAATTTGGTACAGATGAGCAGCATCCCCGCTTAGTTCTTCTTCGCCGGGCGCTACGTACTGCGTTTTTTTGTTCGCTTTGAAAACAACAGAGGCGGTGCCCGGTTCAGGCAAAAAAAGCGCTGCGGCAGCCAAAACTAAAAAGGCGCGAATAACGAATTGCATTCGGGTCGTGGCAGGGTAGTTAACTTATTTGACCAGTCAAGTTTCACCAGCCCCCCGGAAGAGGCGGCGCGCGTACCAAAGGCCGTGGCATTTGCTACGGGTGAAAATTTTCGGAGATGGGAAAACTTACTAGTGTTTATCTCAGTTGAACTTAACTGATCAGCAAAAAATTCGAATCGGGTCGTGCGCATGGAGCTTCCAAGACTGGCGCGGTGCGTTTTATCTGCCGGATCTACCGGAGTCTCGCTGGCTGGAGTTTTACGCCAACTATTTTCCGGCGGTTGAAGTTGACTCTACATTTCATGCTGCTCCGGCGGAAGATATTGTTCGTCGTTGGGTCGAAATGACTCCTGCCTCTTTTCGCTTCACCTGCAAGCTTCCCCGGCAGATCACGCACGTTTGCCGGCTTCGTGACTGCACGGCCGAGTTCACGTCGTTTCTTCGAGCGATAGAGCCGCTGGCGCCAAAGCTCCAGGTCATCCTCATCCAGCTACCGCCTTCTTTAGCGCCAAGAGACGGCAAGCTCGCGCTGCGAAAACTTCTTCCACAACTATCGCGAGATTTCCGTTTCGCGATTGAGTTTCGGCATTCCGGCTGGCATCGGCCGCAGTTTATTCGGCTGCTGGAAAGATATCGGGTTTGCTGGGTCTGGGCCGATACCACGCGGCTTGACGAACGAAATCTTGCCCCGTTTGAATTTTTGCCGTGCACGACAGATTTTCTGTATCTGCGTTTGCTGGGCGATTACGCAACGAAATATGACGTCGACGGCGGCCATATCCATCGCTACGAAAAATTGCTCTGGAAACGTGAAGCCGCCTTGGAAAGCTGGTCACTTAAGATCGAGCGCCATCTTGCGGAGGTGCGCAGTGTCTGGGCATTTGCGAGCAACCATTTCGAAGGATTCGCACCGGAAACCTGCCAACGTCTTGCCCAACGTTTAGGCTTCATGTTGCCGCTGCCTACGGAAACTGAACAGGCGCTCTCGGCAGAAAGGCCGCAGCTCGATCTTCAACTATAATGGTAACTGTGTCCGTTTGTGCTTTTCGAAAACGCAAACCTGCTGAATTCCGAAGCTAACTATTCTTTGCGCCAGAGCCGGAAACTTGTCACCAAGTTGCGCGTGGGAGTGCGCATCCGAGGCAGTAGTGAAAGGAACCCCTTTCTCGATTGCGAGTTTGGCGATCCGGTCACCCGGGTACGCTTCATTCACCGGCTTGCGCCAGCCGGCCGTGGAAAGTTCGATCGCGAGATCGTGGTCACGAACAAAATCGAGTGTCTCGTTCGCCAGGCTCGCAATATCTGCACTCGGCCTGTGACCATGGATCTTGACGAGATCAAGGTGAGCAAGACAATCGATCAGTCCCGTCGCCGCAATTTCGCGGACCCGTCCAAAGTAATTTGCATAGATCGCATCGATATTCCGGCCTTCGAATTGCGCGGCGCCATCCGGTACGCTGTCGAACATCTGGTCATCGCGATCGAGGAAGTGAATTGATCCCAGAACAAAATCCAGCTTGTCCCAATGCTTCTCAATCCAGTTTCGGCCAGTCGCCGAGTGAATGGGGTCGTTATCAAGCTCGATGCCCGCCCGGATTTGCAAATCCGGATTTCTGTCGCGGAGCCGCTCGATTTCGTCGAAGTCGATGCCTGCGTGATAACGGTCGTGATCGGTAAAGGCAATGTCGAGTAAACCTAATCTGCGCGCGGAATCCGCCCAGGGTTGAAGCAATGCCTGGGTGTACCTTTGTACTCGATGTCCCTGTGGGTGGGTGTGGTAGTCGGAGAAGAGTTGATAGTTTTTGGTTGATGTTTGATCGGCACGCACCTTCCGCTCTATCAACTATCAGCTATCGACTATCAAATTGCCGGCTCACGGTACCGCCAGGAATTTTTGCCGGATGCGCATCTCCGGGTACTGCGGAAAGAAAACCTCCGCGATAAAGACCTTGTTCGGCGTAAGCTCGCGAGTCGAGATGGTTTCACTATATTCGATTCGCTCTTGCGGGTTAATGACAATCGTGACGGGTTTTTCCGTGATAGCGTGATTGTCGGACCATTTGGCAAGGACGTCTCCGCCGGAATCCATCAGGTAAATTTCAATCCGCTGATTGGTCGGAAAGTCGAGCGCCGCGGGACGCTTCGACAGATTTGCCAGTGTCACTTTTACTCCGAGTTGACGAACCTCAGAAAGCTTTACTGTCTGCGGCATGATTTGGAGATCCAAAGCAAGCCCACGCAGCTTTGGATCTTTGTATTGCGGAACGACCTCGGGAGAAAACGGATGGAGAATTCGGCTCAGCCAACCGCGTTTCCGCGGCGGTGTAGAGGTCGGCGCGATGTCCTGGGCGAAAATGCCGTCGGCCATCAGAAGCATTAGAAGGAGCAAGATAAAGCGACGTTTCATCAACGGCCTAAAACAGCGCCGAAAGCTTTCGGGGTTGCAAAATTCCTGTCAAACCCTTTATCAATCGGCATGAAAACTCTCTGTGTATTCGCGGTTTGCCTAGTTTTCGCGCTTGCCGACGGGGTGGCCAAACAACGACATGTCACGTTTCGTGTGCACGCACAAGCGAATCCCCGCGACACAGAGGTATTTTCAACATCGGTTCGCGCCCGATTTTCCGGTAAAGATATTTCCATCGAAAAGGTGCCCTGGGTTTCGGAGCGAGATGTCACAGCGTTTTTTCCCTATCCGGCCCAGGACGGAACCTATGGCGCGCTGATTCAACTCGACGAGCATGGTCGCGTCGTGCTCGATAGTTTAAGCGTGCAGCGTCGGGGCGGTTTCCTTTTTGTCCTCATTAATGGCCGGCTCGTCACTGAACTTGAAATCGACAAACGCGTCTCGGACGGCAAAATCTATGTTCCTTCGGGGCTGACCGCAGCCGACATTGATTTGATGAAAAAAGACTGGCGGTTGATCGGCCAAAAGAAGAAATGACGAATGCCCAATGACCTCAATGTCGAAGGAATGACGAATGTCCCAATGAGGAACTGCCGCGCCAGACACATTTCGTCATTTGTCATTAGTTTGTCATTCCGTCATTCGTCATTCGTTATTGCCATACGTTGTTTTGCAATCGTGACCACAATGTTCGGAGCTTGCACTCTTTCACTCAATGCCTCGGCGCGCGATACTGTTGATCTTGTTCTACCGACGGACAACGACGCCCTGTTCTCCGGTGACGGCGCCGCGTTTTATCAGTACGTCGAACGCGATTATAAAGGTGCAAAATCGACGCCCTGGGAAGGCGGGCGATACGGCTTTGTGCGGGATCCCGTGGACACGGCAGGCGGCACCGTTTACACCCGCTTTCACGAAGGAATCGATATTCGCCCCCTGCACCGCGATACAAACGGTGACCCCCTCGACGAAGTGCGCGCGATTGCCGATGGCAAGGTCGTGCACGTGAATCCAATCCCCGGCTACTCCAACTATGGAAAATACATCGTGATCGAGCACCGGTGGGACGGCTCGAATTACTACAGTCTCTACGGACATCTAAGTTCGATCGCTGTCCACCCTGGCGATCTAGTCAAACGCGGCCAGCCCGTCGCCACCATGGGTTATACGGGAGTTGGAATAAACCAGGAGCGCGCGCATCTCCATTTGGAATTGGACTTGATGTTCAGCCGCCAATTTGAATCGTGGTACAACACATTTTTCAGAAACGATCCCAATCACAATGGCATCTACAACGGCATGAACCTCGCCGGTATCGATGTTGCGCGGCTTTATGTGGCGCTCCGCAAAAATCCGGCGCTCACGATCCCAGAGTTTCTCAGTGAAGAGGAAACATTTTACAAAGTTATCTTGCCGAAATCGCGGCACTTCGATTTGCCACGGCTTTATCCGTGGATGATTGGTGGAAAACGAAATGAGAAATCATCGTGGGAGGTCTCTTTCGCGAGTTCCGGTGTACCACTGAAGGTTGAACCGAGCGACAGACGTGTGATGCAGCCCGAGCTAAGCTACGTTAAGAAGAGCTCGATCGATTACTCCCATCTGACTCGCGACATCGTTTCCGGCCGCGAAGGGAACGCGCATCTCACAAACTATGGCAGCCAACTGATGCGGCTTCTGATTTATCCCCAGTGATATTTCCGCCGTTTCTTTAGCACGATGTCGGCGTCTCTTGCGATAGCGCGACACCGTGCAGGATCGCTCCCTGCACGAAGCCAAGACACTCCACAGCACCGCTTGGTTTCCCGGGAAGCGCGATCACCAGAGCATGACCGACAATCGCCGCCAGATTACGCGACAGGATTGAATTGGGCGTGATTTTCATCGATTCGGCGCGCATTACTTCGCCAAAGCCTGGTAGCTCGACGCGCATGATCCCTCGGATCGCTTCCGGCGTGACATCGCGCGGTCCGATGCCCGTACCGCCAGTCGTCAGAATCAAACCGCAGCCTTGCTGAGAAAATGAGCGAATTGTTTCTTGAATACGTGTTGCGTTGTCCGGCACAATCGCTTCCGCGAGGACCTGCCACCCTGCTTTTTGCGCCACTTCTTTCAACGCGGGTCCGCCAAGATCCTTGTAATCACCAGCGCTCGCGCGGTCCGAGATGGTAATAACGCCGACGTTTATCTGATTGGAGTGCTGGAGTGCTCGAGTGTTAGAGCGCTGTTTGTTTTTCATTACTCCATCACTTCACCACTCCATTACTCCACTGTTTTCTGTACCGGAGCAGGCAGTTTCGTCTTTTGAATCAAGTGCACGTCGCTGATGACCATGCGCTTATCCACGGCTTTACACATGTCGTAAATCGTGAGCAACGAGACGGTGACACCAATAAGCGTTTCCATTTCCACACCCGTCTGCGCAATCGTCTGCGCAGTGCACTTCACGTCTGCGCCGTCCTTCGAAATAGCAATATCGATTCTAACCTCTGCCAGCGGCAAAGTGTGGCACAACGGAATGAGGTGCGCTGTTTGCTTCGCGGCCTGGATCCCGGCAAGCCGAGCAGTCGCGAAGACGTTCCCCTTTGCGATTTGATCTTTTGCGATCAAATCGAGGGTCTTGCGTTGGAGCCGAATCGTGCCAATGGCAATAGCTCTCCGCTTGGTTGTCGGTTTGGCCGAGACATCCACCATCTGCGCGCGACCATCGCGAGAAATGTGCGTGAACCGTTTCATTTTTGTTTATTGCGCAAATTGCCTATTCAACGCTTTGGCCACACAAGCCGGTACAAAACTCGAGATATCGCCGCCCAGGCGGGCAATTTCTTTTACGATTCGAGAACTCAGATATGTGTATTCCTCCTTCGGCATTAAGAAAATCGTTTCCACCGCGGCATCCAGTTTCCGGTTCATCAACGCCATTTGAAATTCGAACTCAAAATCCGAGACCGCGCGTAGACCGCGGATTACGGCGCCTGCGTTTTGTGCCTTCGCGAAGTCGACCAGTAAACCCTCGAACTCAGCGATTCGTACATTGGCGATTCTGCCGGCGGTCTCTCGCAGCAAATCGAGCCGTTCTTCTAAGGAGAAAAGCGGTTGCTTCTCATCATTGTGCGCGACAGCGACAATGACTTCATCGAAAAGTTTTCGGGCACGCTCAATCACATCCAGGTGACCGTTCGTCACAGGGTCAAAGCTGCCTGGATAGATCGCGCGTCGCATAGGCGAAAATTCGCAGAGAAATTCTAAAATGAAAAGCGGATTGGTGAGCCGTGCCCCGGCCGCGCGATCTCTATGTTGCCGAATTTTCCTGGAGCGCGACAGTTCACTTCAATCCATGGCTGAGCCATCGCCATATAAAATCATTGCCGTGGCGACGACATTTTCGCCACGATTCAGGGATGTTCTTGCCGAGGCGAAGCGGATCAGGGAACGTTTTCCAGCGGATCTTCATCTGATCTACGTGGGCGAAAGAAATGAAGAAACGGCAAACAAGTTCCGCAATGTGCTCACCGAGCTACATCTCCCGCCTGATTCAATGGTTCATTATGAACAGGGAGACCCTGCCGACGCTATTTTGCGCACGCTCGCTCGTGAGCAGATCGACGTGATCGTCGCCGGTGCATTGGAGAAGGAGGTGGTGTTGCATCCATTTCTCGGCAATGTCGCGCGCCGCCTTGTGCGAGAAGCGGCATGTTCTGTTGTGCTCTTTACCAAACCGGCGGCGAAACCCAAGCCGCTGCGCCGGATCGTTTTCGTTGCCGATTATTCCAACCATGGATTGGACGCTTTGAAGCGAACGCTTCCGCTCGCCGCGGCCGAAGACTGCGAACGGCTTTACGTGATTCGCATCATCACTGCGTTTGATGAGGCGCGCGCGTCGATCAGCGCAGGCGCCGGCACAGCCGAAAAGCGCAGCGTGCATGATGAGGAGGAAGAGACTTTGGAACGCTTCGTTTTATCCGCCGGTACGACCGAAGTCCCGGTCGAAGTCCGCTGCGTCAGGGGCAATACGGGGTTAGTCGCCTCGGATTTCGTCCAATCGGTGGAGGCCGATTTGCTTGTAGTGCCGTTGCAGAAAAACGGTGAAGCCAATCGACCGTTTCCGAGCAACATCGCTTGGATTACCGATGTAATCCCGTGCAATCTCTGGGTGATTCGATAGCGGAAGCTCCCAGGAACGACGGCTTGGGCAGCCGTCGATTGCAATGTTGACCGCTGCGAAGCCGTCACTCCTCAAAGATTGCAACCTCGGATTTGTCTGGATGTTGGAGCTTGGATTTTGGAATTTCTGTGTGACTACATGAACGATGCCCCTGAGTTTCAGCCGTACGGTTTGCCGCATCTCACGGTAATTTTACTCACAATCGTGCTGCCGTTTGTGCTTGCTGGGATCGTGCGACGCACAAAATCGCAGCCAATGTGGACGGGTAGCCAGCGGTGGTTCGAGGTCGCATACTTCTGGGGAATTGGTGGCACCTTGCAGGCCGTGCTCACGCCGAATCTGCGCTTTGGGTTCCCCGATTGGCGGTTTATCAGTTTTTTCACCTCGCATTGCGGCATCATCGTGGGCGTTGTTTTCCTGATGTTGACCCGTGGATACCGACCATATCCGATATCGATTGTGCGGGTATGGTTATGGTCGGAGTTTTATTTTGTGGTCACGTTCGTTGTGGACGGGCTGACTGGTTTCAATTACGGATTTCTGCTGCACAAGCCAGAGGCGTTTTCGATTTTAAGTTTTCTCTCCGATTCGCGCCCGTTGTACCTTTTACAAATGCATGGAGTGGCGCTGCTCTTTTTTCTCGTACTATACGCACCGTTTGCCATTTTCGATTTTGCGAGGAGAAAATTGCGATGGAACACAGCAAAGCGGGGGCCAACCCTTTAAATTTGGTACGTTCCGGCTTTCCTTAGACCCTTATTGTGAAACCAAAGCCATTGCGCGTGGGTAAAGTCATGATCGGCAGCAGACGTCCGGCGTTTGTTCTCGGACCATGTGTCATTGAGTCGGAGAAGTTTGTCTGGCGGATGGCAAAGAAGATCGCTGAAATCTGTTCTGTTGAGGATGTTGATTTTATTTTCAAGGCTTCGTACGACAAGGCGAACCGGACTTCAGTACGTTCGTTTCGCGGGATGGGCGTAGAAGAAGGCTGCCAGATTCTTGCTGCGATTGGATACGACTTAAAAATACCAGTGACGACAGACGTTCATTCGCCTGCTGAAGCGAAGATTGCCGGCAAAAAAATCGATATGCTACAAATCCCAGCGTTTCTCTGCCGCCAAACCGATCTGCTGCGCGCCGCTGCGGAAACGGGGCGCGCAATAAATGTGAAAAAAGGCCAGTTCCTGGCCCCGTGGGATGTGCGAAATATTGCCGAAAAACTGATCGCCTTTGGTAACGCACAATTTTGTTTCACTGAGCGCGGCACCACGTTTGGCTATAATAATCTTGTCGCTGACATGCGCTCGCTCTATTGGATGCGCGAAGCCGGATATCGCGTGATCTTCGATGCGACACACTCTGTGCAGCGGCCAGGCGGAGCAGGGGACTCAACCTCAGGTGACGGCGTTCTCGCGCCGGCATTAGCCAGGGCAGCAATGGCAACAGGTTGCGACGGAATTTTTATGGAGGTGCATGAAAATCCGGCGCGGGCTTTGTCCGACGGGCCGAATCAGATTCCGCTGAAGGCTTTGCCCAAGCACTTGCGCATGTTAAAGGCTATTCATGCTGCCGTTTCGTAGCAGCCACTCCATACATTGGGGCTGGCTCGTTTGGCTATTGTCAGTCGCGCTGTGCGTTTTGATATCGGCGCCTTACGTAGCCGGACAGTCAAAAGGTCACAAGAAAAAAGGTCGCGGCGGCGCCGCGACCCCGACCGCATCACCCGGCGAACAAGGCCTTACAAACATCCCATTACCTATTGGCCATGAAGCCAAAGGCCTTGTGTTTCCAGATTTCGATGCCGAAGGCCATTTGCGTGGACGATTCGAAGCAGGAACCGCACACCGGATTGATCAGGAGCACATTGGTTTTCAGCAGCTTAAAATTACGACCTACACTCCCGACAATCAGCCGGATCTGCAGGTTGACATGCCCACCTCGGTGCTTGATTTGAAGACCCGAATCCTTAGTTCGCAGGAGCGCACAACAATTCAGCGCGCAGATTTTAACATCGTTGGCGATTCGGTGCAGTTCGATACAAACACGAGGACCGGGCGATTAATCGGAAATGTAAAAATGGTGATCAGTAGCAAATCACACCTGACAGCCAAGCCTGACGAGAAGGAATGAAAAAGCTGCTGATGTTGATGCTTTTTGTTACCATCAGCGCGGCAGGGCGCTTGCAAGGCCAGATCCCCGCTGCAACTGCTCCGAAGACTTCCGCCACCGCGCCGGAGAAGAAAGCGAAGAAGGCAGCGAGCGAGAAGCAAGATAAATCGCCGACCGCAAATTTGTTTGGCACAGGGTTGCAATCCAACGAACCGACAACCACGGAAATTTATGCGGACGAGGCGTTTTTTGATTCGACCAAGAACATAGGCATCTTTAGCAGCCGGGTGAAGGTAGTCGATCCGCGTTTCAATCTTCAGTCGGACAAATTGACCGTGTTCATTACGAAGGGACAAAATCAAAGCCTCGAGAAAGCCATTGCCGAAGGAAACGTTGGCCTGGTACGCGAACGCCCTAATCCGAGTGGCGGACCGCCAACGCTCGCCATTGGCCGAGCGGATAAAGCAACTTATATAGCGGCAACTGGAGACGTTGAACTACGAGGAACGCCGCGTGTGCAGGAAGGATTGAACATGCATGTGGCAACGAGCCCTGATACGGTCATGGTTATTAACCAGAACAGTCAACTGACAACGCATGGCCCGAGCCGGACAGAGATCCGTCAGCAAGCAGGCGAACAAAAGAAAGCCACAGCGACTCCTGCTCAGACTTCACCTGCCCAGACATCACCTGCCCAGACACCGCCCGCTGCGGCTCTTCCAAAACCATGATCAGTCAAGCTGCGCCCATTTCCGCTCGTAAGATCCCTTCGCCGGCAGCGACGAAAGAGGAAATGGTTCTTACGACTGATCAATTGGTCAAGATCTATGGCGGTCGCGCAGTGGTGGATGGGATCGACATGCATGTTCGCGCAGGTGAAATCGTGGGCTTGCTTGGGCCGAACGGCGCCGGCAAAACAACCAGCTTTTACATGATCGTCGGCCTGGTCAGGCCAAACAGCGGTCACGTGATTTTTTGCGACACCGATGTGACCGATTTCCCGATGTACAAGCGGGCGCGGCTCGGCATGGGTTATTTGCCGCAGGAGGAATCAATTTTTCGAAAGATGACGGTGGAACAAAATATCCTGGCCATTTTAGAAACGCTTCCGCTGAGCAAGACAGAGCGGCGGAACCGCTGCGATCAGTTACTCCACCAGTTTGGCATTGAACGGATCGCGAAAAATACAGCGCTAACGTTGAGCGGCGGGGAGAAACGACGCTTGACCATTGCCCGGTCGCTCGTGACACAACCGAAGCTCTTGATGCTCGACGAACCATTCAGCGGCGTTGATCCCATTGCCGTATACGACGTGCAACAAATCATCGTCAACCTGCGCAAATCGGGGCTCGCAATCATGATTACCGACCACAACGTGCGTGAGACTCTCTCCATCGTGGACCGCGCCTATTTGATTTACGATGGCCGCGTCGAGAGCGAAGGCACAAAAGACTTCCTTATCAACGATCCCATCAGCCGTCAGCTTTACCTGGGCGAACGCTTCAAGATGTGATGAGAATGACGAAATCCGAATGACGAATGAGGAAGAATCGGAGCGGAAATCGGTGAATGTTTTGGTTGATGTAAGCTAGAGCCGCGGTAGACTTTGCCAAGGCAATGGAGTTTGCCTTCTGTCGCGGCGGCGACAGAAAACCGCGTGAGCTAATGACTCCTTTCAATCGGAAGGAGTTTTTATGCGCGACAACATCTGGTTTATAGCTGCGGTTTGGATGGGACTCGCGCTGCTGGCGAGTTTGATTTCGATCCGAACCGGAATTTCAGTCGCACTGATTGAAATCGTGGTTGGCGTAGTGGTTGGCAATCTCGCAGTCGGCTTCGAAGGCGGCACTCTGCAGGTGGGCATAGCCAGCGCAAACGCCAGTGCCGGTCACCTTCATCACATATTGCAATCCACAGAATGGACCAATTTTCTTGCACTACTAGGCAGCGGCGTGCTCACGTTTCTTGCTGGTGCAGAAATCGATCCTGTTTCGCTCAAAGCCAATTGGCGCGTGAGCGTTCTGATCGGTGTGCTCTCATTTGCTGTGCCGTTTGCTGTCGTTTGGTTTGTTGCGCAATTCATTTTTAGCTGGCCTATACATCAGGCGCAAATTGCGGGAATTGCTCTGTCGACGACCTCTGTTGCTGTCGTGTATGCAGTGATGATCGAGGGCGGATTCAGCGATACTGCGATGGGCAAGATGATTCTCGCTGCGTGCTTTATCACCGACTTCGGGACGGTGCTCGCACTCGGGACACTGTTCGCCAACTATAATCTCCGGCTGCTGCTGTTTGTAAGCGTGACGTTGATCGTTCTGTGGTTCATGCCGCGCTGGACGCAGTCAATCATCACGCGCCTTGGCGCAACCCAAGTGAGCGAGCCTGAAGTAAAATTTATTTTTTGCGTTCTTTTCTTTCTCGGTGGCCTTGCCACAACTGCGAAGAGTGAAGCGGTTCTGCCAGCCTATCTGCTTGGTCTTGTTGTTGCCGGCGTGTTTCTTCGCGACAAAACGCTGGTTCGTCGCTTGCGCAGCATCGCCTTTGCTGTCTTTACGCCGTTCTATTTTATCAAAGCCGGTCTGTACGTTTCGCTGCCCGCCCTGTGGACTGGCCTCATGGTGATTAGCGCATTCCTTATCCTGAAGATGGTGACCAAAATTGCGGGCGTGTTTCCGCTCGCTCGATTACACTACATGAAGATGAAGGAAGCCAGCTACACAACCCTGCTGATGGCCACGGGCCTCACGTTCGGAACGATCTCTGCCCTCTTTGGGTTGCAAAATCACATTATTGATCAGACGCAATACACGATTCTTGTGAGCACGGTAATTTTGAGCGCGTTCGTGCCGACTTTAGTCGCCCAGAAGCTTTTCCAGCCTAGTGTCGAAGCGATGCAGGCCTGGGGACGGCTCTATCGCAAGCGCATGCAGGTGTTGAGCGTGGAGGACGTTGGAGAAAATGGCGATGAGAAAAAATGAGTAACGAAACAAAATCGCCTGGCTTCATCGAGCATCACCAGTGGCATGTGCGGACGACGTTTCAGTAGTTCGACAACTTGGTCATTAGCCGGGAGTTGCCGTGAGCGCGCGATGCCTATTGGAAATCGCGCAGGTTCACGCTAGAAGTTACGTCTAATGGCGGAACAAGGCGGGACCCAAACGATCACATCCACAAGCGATCAGCAGAAAAGCGTTCCCGTTGTCACGGTTGAAGGCTTTTACATTTCTCATGCTGAAAAACTCCAGATGAAGCTGGAAGGGCCGCGTGTAGGGTTTCACCGCAAAATTCGCGAGCCAACCATTAACCGACCCGGGCTCGCGCTCTCGGGATTCTACACATATTTCGCCGAGAAACGGGTGCAGGTCCTAGGAGCGGCCGAGCATTCTTATCTGAAAAGTTTGCTGTCGAGCGTTCGGGTAAAGCGATTTCGGGAGTTATGCGCGCGCAAGATTCCGTGTCTGGTGATGTCGCGCGGTTTTCATCTCGCGCCGGAGTTGCTGGAGGTCACAGCGGAGGCAAAGATCGCCGTGTTCCGCACGCCTATGATCACGATGAAGTTCATTAATGCCGCCACGATCGCTTTGGAGATGGATTTTTCGCCAACGGTCACTGAATTCGGCAGCATGGTGGATGTTCTGGGCATCGGCGTTTTGATTCGCGGGGCGAGCGGGATCGGGAAAAGCGAGTGCGTGCTTGGGCTGATCGAACGTGGCTACAGCCTGGTGGCTGATGACGTCAGCCGGATTACCATGCTGGAAGGACGCGAGCTCATGGCCACGGCGCCCGAGCTCACCCGCAACCACATGGAAGTGCGCGGAATTGGAATTATCGATGTAGCAAAGGTTTTCGGGATCGGCAGTATTCGAATCGAAAAGCGCCTGGACCTCGTTGTCACACTGAAGGACTGGCAAGAAGTGGACGAGGTCGACCGCATCGGGTTGGACCGGGAATTTTACGAGATCCTTGGCCTCAAAGTGCCGCATGTAACCATCCCAGTCAGACCCGGCCGCGACATGGCGCGCTTGATCGAGGTCGCCGCAATGGACGAAAAATTAAAAGGGCTGGGCCAGAATGCGGCTGTTGATTTCAACGCGAGGCTGCTCGGAATGATGCAGCAAAAAGGAGCGACGTAATGGCCTTGTTGTATCGAAGAGCGAACCGCCCAGCAACTGTGCAGAAGATCGAGAAGGAGGTTCCAATCGTGAATCGCCTGGGGCTCCATGCCAGGCCGGCCGCCATGTTTGTGCGCATTGCCAGCCGGTACCGCTCGGAAATTTGGGTGTCGAAGGAAGGCGAAGAAGTAAATGGCAAAAGTATCATGGGGCTGATGATGCTTGCTGCCGGGCAAGGCTCAAAGCTCCGCATTCGTTGCGAGGGTCTCGATGCGGAAAAAGCAATGGAAGAACTTGAGGCGCTGATTAACGCAAAGTTCAACGAAGAGTGAGCCTTCGACTCGTCTGACGTGTCAGACTCGCAATGTTTGACATCTGTCTTACTCTCCCAAGTGGATGAGCGGCGACAACCCGCAAAAAGAGACTCGGTTTGAAGGAGCCGGCGTTTCACCTGGAATCGCCCGTGGCAAAGTCCATGTCGTGCGCGATGACCTTGACGAGGTCGTGCATTACCGGATTGCGCCTTCCCAGGTGACGGATGAAATCTCGCGCTTCGAAACGGCGCTTATCCAAACGCGCATGCAGATTCTGCAGATGCAGCAGCGAATCGCAGAATCAATCGGGGCGAAGGATGCTGCTATTTTTGATGCTCATTTACTCGTAGTCGAAGACCGCACCTTAATCGACGAAGTGCTCCGGAAACTGGAGACGGATCTGTGCAATGTGGAATGGATTTTCCAGGAAGTCGCCACCCGATATGCCGAGACCCTGAACAAGATCGATGACCCATACCTGCGAGAGCGCGCGCTCGATATTCAGGACGTAACAAAACGTGTCATTCACAACCTCCAGGGGAAAGCTCCGAAGGCGTTTCTCGCATTGACCGAGCCGCACATTCTTGTCGCGCACAATCTAACTCCCTCAGATACGGCAAGCATCGACCGGGCGAATGTGCTTGGGATCGCGACGGATCTCGGCAGCCGCACGTCGCATGCAGCAATACTAGCCCGTTCTCTAAATATTCCGGCAATAGTCGGTTTGCACGATATCACTGCAAAACTTGAGAGCGGTGAACAGGTTCTCCTTGATGGGAACGATGGCCATCTAATCGTTGATCCGACATCGGAAACACTTGCGCAGTACGCGGAGATCGAATCAAGAAGAGCCAAGGTCGCCGCGCGACTGAAAGAGCTGCGCGAGACAACCTCAACCACGCGCGATGGCCGTCACATAGTGCTCTCGGCAAACATCGAGCTGCCTGAAGACGTGGTTGCCGTTGCGGCGAATGGCGCGGAGGGTATCGGACTTTATCGCACCGAGTTCCTGTATTTGAACAGACCTACTCTGCCAACGGAGGAAGAACAATATGAAACCTATCGAAAAGTCGCGGAGCGCGTCCGGCCGCATCCGCTGATTATTCGCACATTTGATCTCGGCGGCGATAAATTGGCTCCAGGCGCGGTAGATATCGCCGACGAGTTGAACCCGTTCCTGGGCTGGCGCGCGATCCGTTTCTGTCTTGAAAACGTAGACATCTTTAAGACTCAATTGCGCGCTATTCTGCGTGCCAGCACGGTCGGCAACATAAAAATTATGTTTCCGATGATCTCCGGCTTGGATGAGTTGCGTCGTGCGATCGCCGTGCTCGAGGGGTGCAAGGAAGAATTGCGCGGCTCGAAAATCAACGTGTCCGAAAGGGTTGACGTTGGCGCGATGATCGAAATTCCCAGTGCAGCCATTTGTGCGAGCGTGCTCGCATCCAACGTCGATTTTTTCAGTATCGGAACAAACGACCTCATTCAATATGCGCTCGCGGTGGATCGCGTGAATGAGAAAATCGCGTATCTCTACGAGCCCACCCATCCAGCAGTGCTGCGTTTGCTTAAAATCATCGCGGACGCTGCCCACGCCAACAGAATTTGGGTGGGCGTGTGCGGAGAGATGGCAGGAGACATAGCGCTCATCCCCCTTTTGCTGGGTCTCGGCATGGACGAGCTCAGCACGGCCGCGATCCTGGTGCCGAGAGTCAAACGTGCGGTGCAAAGTCTGGCCATTCCCGAATGCCGCGAGCTAGTGGAGGAAACGTTCAAGCTCAACACCGGGGCGGAAATTCTGGAGCGTTGTCTCGAATTAGCGGACAAGCGATATGGTGATCTTTTGGGCTAACGCCTGCGTTGAAGCGTTAAAGCGTTTGAAGTGGGCGAGCCTTGGGGTTATCATGTTGAGCGAAGCGAAACATCGCAGATTGTCGGCTTTTTTTGCCGGAAGAATTCGCCAGAGATTCTTCGCTTCGCTCAGAATGACAACGCTGTTTTACGCTTCTACCCTTCAACGCTTTAACGCCTTGATCACTCTTCCGTTTCCGGGTCAGGCCTTAGTCCCTCTTCCTCCATTTTGCGCAAAACGTCGCTCATATCGTCCACTTCGTCCCACACCTCCTGACTCACATAAATAGGGGCCTTCTGCTGAGTAGCCATGGCGATGCAGTCGCTCGGTCGTCCATCGAGCTCGATGATCTTTTTCTGGTGTAATTCGTTTTGCACCTGAATGATCACTCGCGCGTAGTACGTGGCATTTTTTAGATCATTGATAATGACTCGCTCGACTCTTGCACCCAGCGCCGTCATGAGATGTCCCATCAAATCGTGGGTGAGGGGACGTTCCTTGGTGATCTGTCGCATGAACATGGTGATCGCGCTGCCCACGGTCTGATCGACGTAGATGATGAACACCTTGTCATTGTTCCCGATAAACACTGCGCAACCTCCGCTCGTCGGTAAAACTGCCCGTACCTGCACCTCGATCACCGTTTTGTTCATCGCGTAACGGTACCTGCGCGAAAATGAAACACAAGCAGCGCACTGTTTACGTCTGATAGGTGTCATAGGTCTGATCGGTTCTGTCCGTTAGAGAGAAAAAATTTTGTAGTTTGTGGGCTTGAATGTTCACATCGCTGATTGAATATGCGTTTTCCGGATTTTACGCCGGGCAGTGAACCGAAATGAAAACTGAGTGGGACCTCGAGTCAGCCATCAATACATACAATGTAGATGGATGGAGCGATGGTTATTTTACCATCAACAGCTCCGGCAACGTCGAAGCGAGGCCGTTGCAGGATAATGGTGGGTCCATCGATCTGCTGGCAGTAGTTAATGAGGCACGCGCGAGAAACCTCGGTTTTCCCCTGGTGATTCGGTTTCAGGACTTGCTGCGTCACCGCGTCGAGTCGGTCAACCGCGCGTTTCAAAATGCGATAACTGAGTTCGATTACAAAAATGAATACCGCGGCGTTTTTCCGATTAAGGTCAACCAGTTGCGTGAGGTCATCGAGGAGATCGTCGATGCTGGCGAACAATTTCATTTTGGTCTTGAAGCTGGAAGCAAACCAGAGCTGGTCGCTGCGCTGGCCATGCATAAAGACCCCGAAAGCCTTGTCATTTGCAACGGCTACAAAGATGCAGCCTTCATTCGGATCGCGCTGCTTGGGTGCAAACTGGGCAAGAAAGTCGTGATCGTTGCGGAGAAACTCGAAGAGCTTGAGCAAACGATTCGCGCCGCAAAGGAAGTCGGCGTCGAACCGCACATCGGCATTCGTGTACGTCTTTATAGCAAAGGCGCCGGTAAATGGGCGCCCAGCGGTGGCGAGAACGCGAAATTCGGTCTTGATACGACAAGCCTCGTCGCGGCGAGTGAAATGCTGAAGGCTGCAGGCTTCGCGCATTGTCTCAAACTAATCCACTTCCACGTCGGTTCGCAGGTACCGGATATCTCAACAATCAAGCGCGCTGTGCGTGAGGGTGCCCGTTATTACGCAAAAATTGCCAAGCTCGGACATGAGCTTGGATATTTGGATGTCGGCGGCGGACTTGGCGTCGATTACGATGGTTCGCGCAGCAATTTCGATAGCTCGGCAAACTATTCGCTCCAGGAATACGCCAATGACGTCGTCTGGAGCATTATGGACGTTTGTGATTCGGAAGGCGTCCCGCACCCAGCAATCGTGAGCGAAGGCGGGCGCGCAATCGTTGCACATCATTCCGTGCTTGTGATGGAAGCGTTCAGCTCGATCGAAAAAACGCCGCCGAAATTACGGGTCACGGCGACCGACAAAGATCACAAGCTGGTCGGCGACATCCTCGATGTGAAACAACGACTCAAGCGTGGCAATCGTATCGAAAGTCTGCACGACATTCAGCAGATCAAGGAAGAGGCGCAGCAGACCTTCGAGCTTGGCCTGCTCGATCTCGAATCAAAGGCAAAGATCGACACCATCTATTGGCAGCTCGCACAGCAGATCGTCAACATGCACCGCGGCTTGCGTTTCATTCCCGAAGAGGTCAAGCAGCTCGAAACAACGTTGGGCGATCAATACATCTGCAATTTTTCCGTTTTCCAATCGCTCCTCGACCACTGGGCGCTGGGTCAGTTATTCCCGATCATGCCCATTCATCGTCTAAACACACCGCCCGATCGCCACGGTATGATTGTGGATATCACCTGCGATTCCGACGGCAAGGTCTCAAAATTCACCGATTTACAGGACGTGCGCGACACCATCCCGCTGCATCGCATTGCACCAGGCGAAATGTATTACCTCGGCGTATTCATGGTCGGCGCGTATCAGGATATCATGGGCGACCTGCACAATTTATTTGGTCGAGTCACCGAGGTGCATGTCTTTCTCGATCCCGACGAGGAATCCGGCTGGTACATTGAAGAAGTGATCGGAGGCAGCACGATCGGCGAAGTGCTTTCCATGACGCAGTGGGATAAGATTGAGCTAATGCGGCTGCTCAAGGCACAGGTGGACGACGCCATCAAAACCGATCGCCTCAAGCCTAACGATGCGATGCGTCTTCTCGATGATTACGAGCGGCTATTGCAGGAATACACATACCTCACTCTCAACGGCATCAAACCCCTGCCGCAACCGGGCAACTGGCTGCCTCTGAGTTAATTTTATTTCATGCCCGCGGTCGCTTATCTGAGCCGGAACCGGCAAAAAGCGCTATTCCATTACTCCCTCACTTCATTCCTGCTACTCTGCCCGCTCATCGCTCAAGCAAAGTTACATGTTGTTGCCACCCTTCCAGATCTTGGTTCACTCGCCCGCGAAATTGGTAAAGAAAAAATCGATATCGTGGTGCTTGCGAAGCCGAACGACGATCCACACTTTATCGATCCCCGTCCAGATTTTGTTGCCTCCTTGCATGACGCAGACGTTTTGATTGACGCCGGCGCGGGACTTGAAGTCGGCTGGCTCCCGCCACTTTTAGAAAAGGCGCGCAATCCACAGCTCGGCATCGGCAAGTCAGGACGCGTAAAAGCATCGCAGGGAATTCGTTTGATGAATATTCCGACGACTGTGACCCGCGCCAGTGACGCGCACCCGAGCGGCAATCCACATTTTATCGTCGATCCAGTCGTTGCGAAAACGATCGCGCAGCGCATTGCGAAATCGTTCACCGCGCTCGATCCATCGAATGCGGCGTTTTACGATGCGAATTGCAAGAAGTTCGAAACCGCAATCGACGCAAAATTGCAATGGTGGCGAGGCGCCTTTCAGCTGCTTCAAGATCAGCATGTGGCGGCTTATCATGATTCCTGGCCGTACTTTGCGCACCGTTTCGGTTTGAAGATCGACATCTTTCTTGAACCGAGCCCCGGAAATCCTCCTACGCCGTCGCACCTGACTGAAGTCATTCAAAAAATGAAAAGGGATCACATCAAACTGATTCTCGTGGAGCCATATCAGGACCGCCGGATCGCCGAAAAAGTCGCGCGATCGACGGAGGCGACGGTGGTTGAAGTCTCGCAATTTCCCGGCGGCATGCCCGGAACGGATAATTACACGAGTGTGGTTAATCAACTCGTTAAGCTACTCGCTGATGCAATGAAATAGTTGTCCGTTTCGCGAACGGATTACGATTTAGGTCAGTGGACGATGATTTCCCCTTCCGCTTCCGCGGTCTGTTGCATCTCCGAAATGACGGAACGCAAGTGGTCGCGCTGTTCGTTGGAAACCGGACTTGCGTTCACCCACGTGCTGGCTGCGTTTGGATCGGTCGCCGCCCACCTCCGAATGACACTTTCAATCACATTGTTTCGGATTTCCCCTTTTCCTATCGACAGGGCGAGTGAAAGCGATTCCCCCCGGCTTACCCCTTCGCGGTTCACAGCGGCAGCAAGTGCTTCGTCGCGATTGTCGCCTGTCAACGTCGCGATCCAGCGTGAAGCCTCCGGCCAATTGGTTTCAACCCAATTATTCGCAATCGTGCTTACGAGGTTCGTCTGTTCGTCGGCAGGAAGCGTGGCAAGCCACTTCGCTGCAGATGAAGGGTCCTTCGCAGCCCATAAAGGAGCCAACGTCGTTTCGGCTTCAACACGCGGAGCTCCGGCAGGCATGTGACTTATCCAATCTGTGGCGCCATCAACACCCTGGTCGAACATTGCGGTAACGACTGAGGACGCGAACTGCATGCCCGCAGGCTCATTGAGATGCTGTAGAACATAAGCTGATGCGGCATTAAGATCCTCACGGCACCATCCTCTGATAACGTAATCAGCCAGATATGCAGCTCCCTTCTGTGTCGCAACCCATGCGAGCGCTGCTGACGGATCGAGTGTGGCCCAATTATACGCAATTTCTTGTTTGCCTCTGTAACTCAGGCCATCTTTGGTGTTGCCCAGGCTATCAACGAATCTTGACGCCGCTTCAGGATCAAGCAGCGACCAACTGGAGATGAGGGTTCCCAAGAACTCGTTTTTGGACTCGTTAGTAAGATCCTTGTCCGGATGGTCTGTGAGAAAAGCAATAAGTTCCTGCGCGGCCGAAGGTGACACAGAATTGACTACGGTTCGGGCCGCTAATTTTCGCATTGCGATGTCGTTAATCCGAAAAGCTCCGATCAACGCAGCTTTGGGATCCAGCTGCGCCCAAGCCTGAAAAAATATTCCCATTCCGCCAAATGTGCGCGCATCCGTCGGCGCATCGTTGAACTTCAATGCCAGTGTGGCCAACTGCTCGGGAGTGGCCCCTCTCATCAGATCGGTAAGTTCTACGGCAGGCACTGCGCCCAAATCATCGACGCGGGCGTTTGCCAGATCGTCCACAGTCTCGATACGATTTGTATCAGCCGGTTTCTCGAGCTGATTGTTTGCTGCGTTCGATTGGAACGTTTCCTGCCGTTTGCTGCTCGATTGTTTATTCCGGGGTCGCGTGAGGTCAAAAAGTACGGCGCCAACGGTTACTAACGCGATTATCGCGTTGATTGTAGTTAAGAGCCGCCAGTTCATCGCGCGCACCGAGAATTAACACAAAGCGGCAAGGTGAAACAACAGGTTGTACGGCTCCATCTGTCCCATGCGCCAGATGCGACAAATGGCACAACTGCTTGCGAAGGTACGCCCTGCATTGAAACTTGGCCCCTCCATATGGCCCAACTTTCTCCAACTGCGATTAAAGATGCATTGCAAAGCGCCGCGCCGATCAATTCGATCCAAGTCCAGGGCTGGGTACGCACGCGGCGCGATTCGAAGGATTTTTCGTTTATCGAGCTAAATGATGGCTCATCGCTGCGCAATCTTCAGATCATTGCCAGAAACACGTTGCCGAATTACGCGGCGCTGCAAAGGCTCAATACCGGAGCATCCGTTCGAGTGACTGGCGCCTTGGTCGCTTCGCAGGGCAAAGGACAAAAATGGGAACTGGTCGCGGATAACATCCAGATTGTGGGAGCGGCCGACGATTCATATCCGCTACAAAAAAAGGGGCATACACCTGAGTTTCTCCGCGAAATCGCGCATCTACGCCCTCGTTCAAATCTTTTCAGCAGCATTTTTCGTGTGCGTAGCCGGCTGGCGTTTGCCGTTCACCAGTTTTTCCAGGAGCGTGGTTTCATTTGCGTTCACACGCCTATCATCACCGTCAGCGATTGCGAGGGCGCAGGAGAACTGTTTCGCGTATCGACTATCGATATCAAAAATCCACCGCGAAAAAATGGGGGGATCGATTTCGCGCAGGACTTCTTTGCACGACCGACTTATCTGACTGTGAGCGGTCAGTTAGAAGCTGAGGCGTTCGCGCTCGCGCTGTCGAACGTTTACACGTTCGGTCCAACCTTTCGCGCCGAGAATTCCAACACGTCGCGTCACGCCAGCGAGTTCTGGATGATCGAGCCGGAGATGGCGTTTTGCGATTTGAACGGCGACATGGATCTCGCGGAAGAGTTCGTTAAATATCTGATAGCCGATGCGAGAAAGCATTGCCCTGACGAGATGGAACTCTTCGCCAGATTCGTGGACAAGGAGTTGCTCGCGCGGCTTGATTTTGTCGTTGAACGGCCCTTTCAGCGGATCGCCTACAGCGATGCTGTCGATCTTCTAAAGAAAAGCGGAGAGAAATTCGAGTTTCCGATCGATCACGGTTTGAACCTGCAGTCGGAGCACGAGCGGTGGTTGACCGAAAAGCATTTCAAATGTCCCGTCACAGTTTTTAATTTTCCGAAGGAGATTAAACCCTTCTACATGCGTTCGAACGACGACGGGAAAACCGTTGCGGCGATGGATTTGCTGGTGCCCGGCATCGGCGAAATCGTCGGCGGGAGCCAGCGTGAAGAAAGACTCGAAATGCTCGAGGAGAACATGCGCCGGCACAAAATGGATCCCGCGGATTACAAATGGTATCTCGATCTTCGCCGTTACGGCACTGCGCCGCACTCCGGGTTCGGCCTCGGCTTCGAGCGAATGCTCATGTTTATTACCGGTGTCCCGAACATCCGCGACGTGATTCCATTCGCGCGAACTCCCGGCAGCGCCGAGTTCTAGGGCTTGTGGTAGGGTGGGCGCGCTCCGCTGACCGGACGCCGCAGCGCGGCGTCCCTACCAGTTATGTTACCGCTGCGTGTCTCTTATCCTCATGAACTCCAGCCTGGAGCCGCCGGGTTCTTGAAGAACCATCTGGTCGCCTGAAATTTTCAGTTGATAAACTGTGGTGGCGAACGGCGTCTCAATCTTGATTCGATCCTGGTCGCCGAATTTATATCTGCCGCTGACGTCCCCGACGAGGACAGCGCCATTTCCCTTGAATTCCCAAACCGTTGCATCGGACGCTCCCGACATGCGCCATTTTCCAACAATGCTGCTGTTTCCGCAGCCGGCTATCGCGAACAGCAAGGTCGCTAAAGCGATTATCCGTAAGCTCGAGGTTGATTGAGAAAGGCCGAGTCGCATGGCGCGTCGGCTTCGATTTTGCTCAAGGCGTTTCCTGCGGGCGAGAAAAAAAGTCCGAACCTATTTTTTCTTCGGCTCGCGCTTTGGTTCTTTCGATTCCTTCGGTACGCGCTTGGAATCCCCGGGGCGATATTCTTCCTGTTCGGCTGCGGCGAAAGCTTTTTCCAAACCAACCATGTCTTCGCCGGGACGAAGTGTGTCGAACGATTCTACTTCTTTGCGCAGTTGTTCCTCAGAATAGTTGGCGGCTTTGATCGACAAGCCGATGCGCCGCTCGATCTTGTCCACCTTAATCACCCGCGCTTCGACTTCCTGGCCAACCTTGAGGACATCCTTCACTTTCGCGACATGATCTTCGCTCAATTGCGAGATGTGCACGAGCCCATCGATGTCGTCCTGTAATTGCACGAACGCACCGAAGCTGGCCAGCTTGGTCACTTTGCCTTTTACCAGATCGCCGATCTTGTACTTTTCATCGATCGTCTTCCATGGATCTTCGGTCAGCTGTTTTATCCCAAGGCTGATCCGCTGATTCACTTTGTCGATGTCGATCACCACCGCTTCGATTTCGTCGGCTTTCTTAAACATCTCGCTGGGATGATTGATTTTGCGCGTCCAGCTCAGATCCGAAACATGAATCATGCCGTCGATGCCTTCCTCCAGCTCTACGAACGCGCCGTAAGCGGTCATGTTACGAATCTTGCCTTTTACCGTGCTGCCGATGGTGAACTTCTTCTCAATTTCGTCCCACGGATTCGGCTCAAGCTGGCGTAGTCCCAATGAAATCTTCTGTTCTTCCTTATTCACACCGAGCACGACGGCTTCCACTTCCTGGCCGACACTCAGGATATCGGACGGGCGCATGATCCGTTTCGTCCATGAGAGTTCGGAGACGTGAATGAGCCCTTCTACCCCTTCTTCGATCTCAACAAACGCGCCGTAGGGAACAAGATTCGTGATCTTGCCTCTGATGCGCTGACCGGCCGGGAAACGCTCCTCAATCTGGTCCCACGGATTCTTTTGGGTTTGCTTGAGCCCGAGCGAGACGCGCTCTTTTTCCTTGTTGATGTCGAGCACGACGACTTCGATCTGTTGCCCGACCCTTAATAACTCACTGGGATGTCCGAGTCGCCCCCACGTCATATCCGTGACGTGCAGCAAGCCATCCATGCCATCGAGATCGATGAAGGCGCCGAAGTCGGTGATGTTTTTCACGGTGCCAGTGACGCGGTCGCCCACATTTACCCCTTCCATAAATTTTTGGCGTTTTTCGCTGCGCTCCTGCTCGATGACCTCGCGCCGGCTGAGCACGACATTTTTGCGGTCGTCGTTGAGCTTGACGATTTTGAAATCGTATGTGTTGCCAACGAATTGTTGTAGATCCTTTGGCGGAACAACGTCGATCTGGGAGGCCGGCAAAAACGCCTCCACGCCGATGTTGACCATCAGGCCGCCTTTGACCACCGATTTCACCTTGCCTCTGATGAGGCCGTCACCTTCGAAGACACCAACGATTTTGTTCCAGTTTTGGCGGTAAGCGGCTTTCTCCTTCGAGAGAACGACCATGCCTTCTTCATTTTCCAGCCGCTCCAGGAGAACGTCTACCTCGTCGCCCACTTCCAGGGAATCAACGTCATCAAATTCTGTTAACGGAATGACGCCCTCGGATTTATATCCCACATCGACCAGCACCTCGCGCGGGCGAATTTCCAAAATCCGCCCCTTGACGATGCTTCCCTCGCGGAAGTCCGGCATCGCCTTCGACATCACGTCCTGCATTTGAATCATAAAGTAAGTAAGCCTCCCATAGGTACAGCGGCGTTCTCGTCGAACGCCGATGTCTCCGCGCATCCGGCTGCTGCCGGAAGCGGAAATGGAGACGCCATAGTAGGCGTTTTTGTGGCGAAGGTCAACCGACACGGACCAGCGCACGTCATCCTGAGCGAAGCGAAGCGGAGTCGAAGGATCCCGTGGAATTAGCCATGGTTTGATCGCGGGATTCCTCGCTTCGCTCGGAATGACTCGCCTTGAACATTGGGTGTTCGGCGTTGAGCGTTGGGCGTTTCCCCTTTATTCTTTGGAAGAACATGTCGTTTCTGCGGTTCTTGATATTGGTCCCGGTTCTGGCATCGGCTTCACTGCGTGCCGAATCTCCGGCAGAACAGAACGTCCTCGATGCGATCAAATCGCCGGACCTGACAGTCATTCATCTTTGGGCGCCATGGTGCTCGAACTGTCAGGCTGAACTCAAAAATGGTGGCTGGACCAAGGTTGTTAAAGAAAATCCAAACGTGAAATTTTATTTTGTCTCGGTTTGGAACGATGGGCAGGACGGGCGCTCGATGCTGAAAAAATTCAACATTGCCGATCAGCCGAACGTCACGATCTTTGCCGATCCCGGACCCCGTCGTGGCGAAAACAAGATCAGACAATTTGCCGGTCTGCAGCTCTCGTGGATCCCGACGACTCGGATTTACAAAGACGGCGATCTCCGTTACGCATTGAATTACGGCGAAGTCCGTTTCCCTGTGCTCCAACAATTTCTCGAAGACAGCCAATCAGAATGGTCGCACAAAGGCGAACCGAAATTGGAAGAATGACCGCGACATCCTCATGACCGAAACGTCCATCGCCCCCGCAATTTCGCCAAAGGAACCGCCCCGCATTCTTTCGCTCATCGGCGACACGCCGCTGGTTGAAGTAACGCAGTTCGACACCGGACCGTGTCAGCTTTTTCTCAAACTCGAGAATCAAAATCCCGGTGGCTCGATCAAGGACAGAATCGCACTGTCGATGATCGAAGCGGCGGAGGCCGACGGGAACTTGCAGCCGGGCGGAACGGTCGTTGAGGCCACCGCAGGCAACACCGGTCTCGGTCTCGCGCTTGTCGCCGGCGCCAAAGGCTATCGTGTGTTGCTAGTGATCCCCGATAAAATGTCGCAGGAAAAAATTTCACACGTTAAAGCGCTCGGCGCCGAAGTCCGGATCACTCGGTCCGATGTCACGCGTGGGCATCCGGAATATTACCAGGACATGGCCGCGCGACTCGCCAAAGAAATTGCGGGAGCTTTTTACGTAAACCAATTTGGCAATCCGGCGAACCCGCTGGCACACGAGCGCACCACCGGCCCTGAAATTTGGGAACAAATGCGGCACGATGTCGACGCAGTCATCGTGGGGGTCGGTTCGGGTGGAACCCTTACGGGTCTGGGGCGCTTTTTCAATCATATAAAGCCACGTCGCGGCATCGAAATGATTCTGGCTGATCCCACCGGCTCGATTCTGTACGAATACGTGAAAACTGGGAAGCTGGTCGAATCAGGAAGCTGGGCAGTTGAAGGCATCGGCGAAGATTTCATTCCTGAAATTGCAGACATGTCGCTGGTGACCGATGCCTTCGAGATCGATGACGAAGAAAGTTTTGCCACGGTGCGTGAGCTTCTGCATAAGGAAGGAATCTTCGGCGGTTCATCCACCGGAACGCTTGTCGCTGGCGCGCTGCGTTATTGCCGCCAACAAACGAACCCGAAACGCGTGGTCAGCCTGGTTCCTGATACCGGCAACAAATATCTCTCGAAAATGTACAATGATTTCTGGATGACCGAGCAAGGTTTCATCCATCGACCGCCGCACGGTGATCTGAGCGATTTGATCTCGCACCGCTACGAAGCGGGCGAAGTGATTACGGTCGGCCCGGACGATTCGCTGCTCACAGCTTTCAAGCGAATGCGCGGCTCCGACGTCTCACAGCTTCCGGTTGTCGATCAAAACGGTCGCGCCATCGGCATTATCGACGAGTCCGACCTGCTGGTAAAAGTTCATCGCGATCCGTCGCATTTTAACGATCCCGTGAAAAAAGCGATGACCGACCGGTTGGAATCCCTGCCGCCAAACGCGAAAATTGTAGACTTGCTGGGCGTGTTCGACCGCGGCCGGGTCGCTATTGTGATGGATGACGACAAATTTCTCGGGCTGATTACCCGCACCGATTTGCTTTCGTATTTGCGGCTTCACATGCCAAAATCGGCGGCGCCGCCCGAACGCGAGTTTGTCTGATGCAACGCATGCGTCCCGCTTGCGGGTAATTTTCCAGCGCGAGCCGGAGGCATGCGCTACTATATTCCATGAAAAAAGAGCAGGGCTTCGCCACGCGCGCAATCCACGCCGGCCAGCAGCCAGATCCCACCACCGGCGCAGTCATGACGCCGATCTACGCGACGTCAACGTACGTGCAGGAAAGCCCGGGAAAACATAAAGGTTACGATTACGCGCGGTCGATCAATCCTACGCGGCTGGCCTATGAAAAGTGCATTGCCGATTTGGAAAGCGGAACGCGCGGGTTCGCCTTTGCATCCGGCCTCGCTGCGATGGCGACCGTGCTCGAGGTGCTCGACAGCGGCTCGCATGTCGTAGCCAGCGATGACCTTTACGGCGGCACATTTCGATTGTTTGATCGAGTGCGGCGCCGCTCTGCGAAGCTTGATTTTACGTATGTCGATCTGACTGACCCGGAAGATCTCGAGCGCGCAATTAAGGCAAACACGCGCATGATTTGGATCGAAACGCCGAGTAATCCGTTGCTGAAACTCATTGATCTGGAAGCGATCGCGAAAATCGCGCGCGAGCGAAAAATCATTTCCGTGTCCGACAACACATTTGCCACCCCATGGATCCAACGCCCAATCGAGACGGGTTTCGACATCGTCGTACATTCGGCAACGAAATACTTGAACGGGCATTCCGATCTGGTGGGCGGCGTTGTTGTCGTTGGCGAAAACAAAGAACTCGCTGATCAAATTGCATTCTTGCAAAATTCGGTCGGCGCAATTGCTGGCGCGTTCGATAGTTTTCTCGTTTTACGCAGTTTGAAAACGCTGGCGCTTCGAATGGAGCGGCATTGTGCAAACGCGCTGGAAATTGCGCATTGGCTCGAGGAACAGACCGAGATCAAATCAGTGCAGTACCCCGGTCTCAAATCGCATCCGCAGCACGATCTGGCCCGACAACAGATGCGCGGGTTCGGCGGCATGGTCACGATCGTTTTGAAGACGGACCTCGCCGGAACGCGACGTTTTCTCGAGAACACGGAATTGTTTGTGTTGGCAGAAAGCTTGGGCGGCGTGGAAAGCCTCATCAATCATCCCGCGCTCATGACGCATGCCTCTGTCCCGAAGGAAAAACGAGAGGCGCTGGGCGTTACCGATTCACTCGTCAGGCTCTCGGTGGGCGTGGAAGATGTGCGCGACTTGATTGACGATTTAAAGTTCGCCCTCGAAGCCATCTAGTAGCACGGCCGTCTCGGCTGTGGGGGCAGGCATCTTGCCTGCCGAGTCAGAGCGCCAGCAGGCGAGACGCCCGTTGGCCCCACAGGCAAGATGCCTGTGCTACTATACCTGCAATGGGCAACACATTTGGCCACCTCTTTCGCGTCACAACCTTCGGTGAATCGCACGGCGGCGGCATCGGGGTAGTGATCGATGGTTGCCCTCCGCGTATCGCAATCTCGGAAGCGGACATTCAGCGCGAGCTGGATCGCCGTCGTCCGGGTCAAAGCAAACTCACGACGCAGCGCAAAGAGGAAGACCAGTGCGAGATTTTGTCCGGCATTTTTGAAGGGAAGACGCTCGGCACTCCCATCGCAATCGCGGTTCGGAACAAAGACGCGCGGCCTGAAGATTACAGCGAGATCGCGGCCAAATTTCGGCCGTCACATGCCGACTACACTTACGAGGCCAAATACGGAATCCGAAACTGGCAGGGTGGTGGCCGCGCCTCTGCGCGCGAAACCGTCGGTCGCGTCGCGGCAGGTGCGGTTGCGGAAAAGGTGTTGTCCACCTTGTACCCGGATTTTGAGATCGTCACCTACGTAGCGCAAATTCACGACATCGTTGCGAAAATTAATCGCTCCACTGTAAAGATGAAGGACGTGGAGAAAAATATCGTTCGCTGTCCGGACGTCGCGGAAGCGAAAAGAATGATATCGCTCATCGAGCAAGTTCGCGATGAAGGTGATTCGATCGGCGGTGTGATTGAGTGCGTTGCACGCGGTCTCGCAGCCGGAATCGGCGAACCTGTTTTTGATAAGCTCGAAGCAGACCTGGCGAAAGCGATGCTGAGCATACCGGCAACGAAAGGGTTTGAGATCGGCTCCGGATTTGCAGCAACGCGAATGCGCGGCTCACAGCACAATGATCCATTTGAAATGCGTGGCGAAAAAATACGCACAGCAACAAACAACTCCGGAGGCGTGCAAGGCGGCATCAGCAACGGCGAAGACATTTATTTTCGTGTGGCATTCAAGCCGCCGGCGACGATCGCGTTTCAGCAGAAAACCGTCACGAGTTCCAAACAGGACAGTGAGCTCGCCGCGCGGGGACGCCATGATCCGTGCGTGCTTCCTCGCGCAGTCCCAATAGTGGAAGCGATGGCGGCGCTCGTCCTTTGCGATCATGCGCTGCGGCATCATGCTATCGGCGCTCGATTGGAGTGACGTCTGAACCGCAAGCGGTCAGTGGTTCGCTGCTTTGGCAGGTTGTCTTTCTTTCTTTTGCCGTGGTGCTGATCTTGTTCGAGGTGGTGCGTGGGTGGCGACTGGGTTTGCTTCGTCAATTGATCCGGCTGGTTGCGCTCGTCGCTGCGTATACTGCTGCGTTTTTCGGCGGCAGCCTGCTAGTTCCGCTTGCGCGACCCCTTTTCAAAATGCCTGACTTGGTACTGTCGGCTTTGGGAGGCGCGGCGCTCGCGTTTATCGCCTATGGCACGTTGAGCGGAATCGGAGCTGTTTTGTTCAAGCGAACGAGCGAGCAGGATTCCCGAATTGTCCAACTCATTTACGGAATTTCGGGTGCAATTGTCGGCCTTTTTTTCGGCTTGTTCGCTCTTTGGCTGATCGTGGTGAGCGTGCGCGCCGTTGGCGCGGTGGCAGACGCCCAGGTTCGCGCCCGATCAACAAACGTACACACGGATCCGGATGCCACGTCACATGCCCTGGAAGTTCGGCGGCGCTTTTTCGGAGATGGGAATGAGCAATCTGCCCCGTTTGCCGTGTCACTGGCGCGGCTAAAAAATTCGCTGGAACTCGGTCGACTCGGAAACGCGATCAAGCAGACTGACCCGGTTTCACAAAAAAATTATGACACGCTCACGAAGGTAGCTGCGGTATTTTCCGATCCGGAACGCGCGCGGAGATTTCTCTCGGTTCCCGGTGCGCGCGAGATCAGCGAACACCCGAAAATTGTTGCTTTACGGGATGACCCGGAGATCTCCGAGATGATTGCGCAGAGACGTTTCCTTGATCTTCTCCAGGCTCAACGCATCATCGACGCCGCAAACGATCCCGTCCTCGCGGATCGGATCAAAAAATTCGATCTGCAACGCGCGCTCGATTACGCGTTGCAGCGCAATAACCACGAATAGACACGAATGAACACTGATCAGGCGCAGGCGTTGCACACTTCTCCTTATTCGTGTCGATTCGTGTTCATTCGTGGTTAAATCCTGTGTGGCATGAACTACATCGCAACGATCGGCTTGGAAGTACACGTCCAGCTCAAGACGCGCTCGAAAATGTTTTGCGCTTCGCCGGTTGAGTTTGGAGCGGAGCCAAATACGCACACGTGTCCAGTCTGCCTCGGTATGCCCGGCGCCTTGCCGGTGATGAATCATGACGCGTTGCGCATGACGGTGCTTACCGGATTGATGCTCGGATGCGGCATCGCGCCAATATCGAAATTCGATCGTAAAAACTATTTCTATCCGGACATGCCGAAGAATTACCAGATTTCGCAATACGACATGCCGCTTTGCACGAATGGCAGCGTCCCATTGCACAATCTCGCCTATCCGAAAGACGCACAGAAAAACATCGCCACGCCCGACAAGGAAGTGCATCTCGTGCGCATCCACCTTGAGGAAGACGTTGCGAAGAGTTTCCATTTTGAAAACAGCACTGGCATCGATTTCAATCGCGCCGGCACGCCGTTGATGGAGATCGTCACCCAACCGGAAATCAATTCGCCGGAGGAAGCGTCCGCGTTTCTAACTGCTCTGAAGCAAATCCTGATCTACGGAGCGGTAAGCGACGCCGACATGGAAAAAGGGCAGCTGCGTTGCGACTGCAATGTTTCGGTTCGGCCGGAACACAAAAGCGCACTCGGCGCGAAGATCGAGATCAAAAACATGAACTCAATCAGCGGCGTGCGGCGTGCACTTGCTCATGAGATTCAGCGTCAAATCACATTGCTCGAGAGCGGCGAACAACTCGAGCAGGAGACGCGCGGCTGGGATGATGTCGCGGGCGCAACGTTCCTCATGCGTACGAAGGAGTTCGCGCACGACTATCGCTACTTTCCTGATCCTGATCTTCCGCCGGTGAAAACCGACGTGCTAGTAGCGGAGATGCGCGAACGTGTGCCGGAGTTGCCAAAGGCGAAACGCGCGCGTTTCGTCGAGCAATATCAGGTGAGCCCGTACGACGCTGCTGTGCTGGCCAACGATCTGGAGCTGACGAGATATTTTGAAGCGGCTGCCAAAGACGCAAAAAAGCCGAAGAATATCGCAAACTGGATTCTGAACGATTTGCAGAACGCCCTCGGTGGTGCTGGTAAAGCGATTCATGATTGTCCCATTCCGCCGGAGGCGCTTGATGAGTTGGTCAATCTGATCGACAGCGGAAAAATCAGCGGCAAGCAAGCCAAGGAAGTATTCGCGGAGATGTTTGTCAGCGGCAAACGCGCAGCCGCGATCGTGCAAGAAAAAGGGATCGAGCAACTGAGCGATGTCAGTGCGATCGAAGCGGTCTGCGACGAAGTGATTGCGGCGAATACAAAACCGGTCGCGGATTTTAAAGCAGGGAACGTTGCGTCGCTGAATTTTCTCAAGGGACAGGTGATCAAGTTGTCGAAGGGAAAAGCCAATCCGCAGATTGTCGGAGAAATTTTGGAAAAGAAATTGAAAAAGTAGCGTGCTCGGTCCGGGCAGGCGAGACGTGCGCCGGCCCCCACAGGCAAGATGCCTGTGCTACGATGAAAATCCTTATCGCTCCCGATAAATTCAAAGGCACGCTGGACGCGCGGGAGGTCGCGCAAAACATCGCGAAAGGATTGCGCGATGTGCTGTCTGACGCTGATATCGAGATTATCCCGATGGCCGACGGCGGGGAGGGGACTGCGGAAGCGATTTGCGACGCGCGTGGCTGCAGCTGGGTCCAATGCAAGGCGCACGATCCGCTCGGCCGCGAGATCTACGCGCGCTACGGATGGATCGACCGGGAAAAACTTGCGGTAACGGAGATGAGCGAAGCCGCTGGCATGCGGCGGCTTTCCGAAAGTGAACGCGATCCAATTCGTGCGACTACGTTCGGTGTGGGCGAAATGCTTTTGGATGCGACCAAACGCGGTGCGAACGAAATCGTTATCGGTCTGGGTGGCAGCGCGACAAACGATGGCGGTTTCGGCATGGCGCGAGCTTTGGGATTTCGGTTCTTGGGGGCCGGAGATAGGGAGATTAAACGAGTCGTCGAGCTTGCATTGCTGGAACGAATTCAGCGACCGAAGGGACGAGAGGAACTAAAGCGACGGCGCATCATCGCGGCGGTCGACGTGAAAAATCCGTTGCTGGGCGAAAATGGCGCGACACAAGTGTTTGGTCCGCAGAAAGGCGCCAGTAAAAGCGACCTGGACAATTTAGAACGCGCGCTGACGAGGCTCGCGGGCGTCGTGGCCACAGAATTCGGGTTCGACTATCGGGACGAAGCGGGTGCGGGCGCCGCAGGCGGTCTCGGCTTCGGACTGCTGAGTTTTTGCGACGCGACAATCCGGCCGGGATTCCAAGTTGTCGCAGAAGCAGTCGGGCTTGAGTTGAAGATCAAAGACGTAGACGTGGTGATTACGGGTGAGGGGAGTCTGGATCGGCAGACGCTGGAAGGAAAAACGCCGGTTGGCGTGGCGCGGCTGGCACGAAAATTTGGAAAGCCAGTGTTCGCGTTCGTCGGTCGCGCCACCAAAGATCCAGAAGTCCTCAACATCTTCGAAGGCATTTACGAAAACGCGCGCCCGGGAATGAGCGAGAAAGAAAACATGAAACGCGCGGCCGAACTTTTGCGCGAGAACGCGCGCGAGTTGGCAGAGACATTTGGCGTTGGGCTATGACGCGACCGTTGCTGGGACCTAATCGACCGCTTCCGTGAAATGCCCTTTCAAGGCGATTTCTTCGCGTTTCGCGGATCGTCGGCGGGGTTCACGTAATTGATCTGCCACGGACCGATTCCATGAAGTTGGATGACAGTTTCACCTCCAGACCAAGCGGTGTGCTTCATCCCCGCGGGCCAGAAGCCGTACGTGCCAGCAGTCAAGGTTTTTGCCGCGCTGCGATCTAGATTTTCACCCATGGCCAGGAACAGCGTTCCGGAAATCACCGTCACGCGTTCTGTTTTCGGATGAGTATGCGGCGGGATATGATAGCCTTCAGGAAACTGAAACCGGACCACGAACGGGCCTTCCTTAGTTGGGTCGCCTTCAAGAACAGCCATCTTTGCGCCCGGAGGTATGGCCGCTGGTCCCACCTTCCATTCGATTGTCTCCGGCCCGTAGAATCCCATCTCTAAAGATTGTGCGGGTTGCGCCGCTAATCGCGTCAGAGGCAGCCCGAAACCCAGCACTGCACTTAATGCGGTAATGAAAAAAGCTTTCATGCAGAATTGTTGCCGCCCTATTCCGAGCATGCAAGTCACATCGGGTTGTAATCTGTTGTCACCAGCAGAAACGACCGTCCAAAGCGACGCTGCTAGAAAAATTCGCGGTACTGCTTTGCTGTTTCGACATAGCTCCATGCCCAGCGGGCGATGTCGTTTTGCTCATCCAGCGTCAGTTGCCTGCGAATTTTTGCCGGTGACCCAAGCACGAGTGAACCGGGCGGGATTTTCATTCCCATCGTGACAATCGCGTTTGCGCCGATGATGGAACGCGCGCCAACTTCGACGTCGTCGAGAATGATTGCGCCCATACCGATGAGCACTTCATTGTCGATTTTACACGCGTGAACGACTGCTGTGTGCCCGAGCGTGACCAATTCACCTACGCTTGTTGGGTAACCAGTGTCAACGTGGACGACAGCGTTGTCCTGAACGTTCGAGCGCGGCCCGATGATGATGCGATTGATATCACCGCGCAGGACCGCCCCGTACCAGACGCTTGATTCTTCTTCGAGAACTACGTCGCCCAGCACAGTCGCGCCAGGAACAACCCACGCGCTCGAATGGATGGTCGGTCCTTGTTGCAGTCGCGGGACGATGCCGTCGTGTCCGGTCGGCAGTGAATCTGGTTCGATATGCATTCGCGATGAGTGCCAAGATGGAACGCGCAGCGCGCCTTCGCAAGGCTACTGGCGCGCTCGCTTTATGGAGCCTCGTCACCCTCTGCCGCAATCGGGATTTTCTTATCCTCGGACTTGGGCGATTATACGCGTCAAATGCCCGAGCTTCCTCTGGAACAAGTTACGCCTTTCGTTTTTTCCGATCCGACGGGTAAACGCTGGCCGCGGCTGCGCCTGATTCTGCTGATCGGCGGCGTGCTGTTCTTTCTCGGCACGGTTCTGTTTGTGCAAACCCTTTTTGTCGCGCCGAAGATGAACGTGCCGTTTTCGCTGCGCCAGTTAAAGGGCCAGTTGAAAGCGCTGCAAAGAGAAAATCCGGCCGGCCAATTGTCTCCAGCTTCGCTGCTTTGGCAGAAATTTAGCGCGGCCCGACAGGCGGCGAAAAAGCTCGCTGGCGCAGGGCCCATTCCTTCACCACGGCCTCGAAAGAAGCCGCCCGAGAACGAAGTGCGCCTCGCATTTTACATCAATGGCGATCCATACAGCTACGCGTCACTTCAGGAACACGCGTCGCAGATTACGCATCTCTGCCCGGAATGGATGACCGTGATCAATGGCCTGGGCGAGCTGCAAATCGATGGCGACACTCGGCTACCGAAACTGACCGCCAGCAAGGGGATCGCTCTGATGCCGCTACTGACTAACCTCGTCGGGGACACCTGGCAACCGGAAGCGATCGAGAATCTGGCGCACGGAGCAGCGCAACGGCAGGATCGCTTCATCCAAAGCGTGCTGTCTGTCTTGCGCACCGCAAAAGCTTCAGGCGTAGTGATCGATTGGCAACAAATCGATCCCGTTTACAAAAAAGATGTCACCAAATTCATCGACAAGTTCGCCGACGCGTTACACGACGATAATAAGGAGCTTTGGCTCTGCGTTCAGCCAGGGCAGGAGCTCGATTACATTGATATAGATGCTCTTGCTGACAATGTAGACCGTTTTGTGGCGATGTTGTTTGATGAAACATCGGAGACAGATCCGCCCGGGCCGCTGGCATCGCGCTCATGGTTTGAAGGTTGGGTGCACGTCCTGCTTGAAGATTCCGACACGAAGCAATGGATCATCGCCATCGGTAGCTACGGGTACGATTGGACGATCGGTGGCAAGAAGGCGGAGCTGATCGCCTTTGCAGAAGCGATGAGTCGCGCCAATGATGCCGAAATCAAGAGTGTAGAAGTAAGCGGACCGAGTTACAGTCCGTACTTTTATTTTCAGGATGAGGACAAGGAACACGCCGTCTGGTTTTTGGACGTCGTAACATTCCTTAACCAACTCCGCGCGGTCCGCGAACAGAAAGCCGGTGGGTTCGCCCTGTATAGGCTTGGCAGCGAAGACCCTGCGATTTGGGACGCATTAAGTGTTCCCCGGGATTTCAAGCTGGACAATCAAACGCGACAATCGCTCGAGCTCATTAAATCAACGGACACGATAGCCGATGTTGGCGACGGCGAGATCGTCACTGTTGACGAGGATCGCTCAGACGGGATGCGAAAGCTCGCTGTGGATGCAGACGGTTATCTCACGGCGAAGTACGTGAAGTTTGCGCAATTCCCCACGCTGTATCACCAGGGGGCTGGTGGCGAGCATCAGGTCGCAATCACCTTTGACGACGGTCCGGATCCGCGGTGGACGCCAAAGATCCTGGACATTCTCAAAGCGGCGAACGTAAAAGCCGCGTTTTTCCTGGTGGGTGTGAACGCGGAGCGTTACCCGGGGCTTGTTCGTCGAATTGTGAACGAGGGCCACGAGATCGGGAACCACACTTATTATCATCCGAACCTTGCGCTCTGCTGGCCGGAACACATTCGACTTGAGTTGAACGCCACTCAGTTGTTGCTCGGAACTTTAACGGGTCGCTCGACCACGTTGTTTCGCCCGCCTTACGCGTCTGACACCGGCCCGACGCAACTTAGCGAGCTGGCGCCGCTGAAAATTGCGGAAGACCTCAATTACCTCGTCGTCCTCGAGAACATCGATCCGCAAGATTGGGCAAAGCCCGGGGCGGACATCATCCTGCAACGGATCAAACAGCAAAGACACGATGGCAGCGTTATCTTGCTTCATGACGCGGGCGGAGATCGCTCGCAGACGGTGGAAGCGCTTCCGCGTATTTTGGATTGGCTGCATACGCGCGGCGATACAGTCGTGCCGTTGAGCACGCTGCTGGGAACGACACGCGACGCAGTGATGCCGCCCGTTCAAGCCGATGCGCAATCGCTCACCCGCCTGGTAAGCAGCACCGGGTTTCGCGTTTATCACAGCATCGAAGAATTCCTCTGGGCATTCATGATCGTGGCTACGGCGCTGGTGGTCGTTCGCACGCTGATTGTCATCTGGCTTGCGTATCGTTTTCGACGCGGACCGAAAGCAGATTTCGCGGAGCCGATCAGTGTGGTCATGGCCGCTTACAACGAAGAAAAAGTGATCGCGGAAACTTTGCGCACGCTTCTGGCCACAGATTACAAAGGCGAAATCGAAGTGGTCGTGGTGGACGACGGTTCGGGTGACCGGACTGCTGCGGAGATTGAGCGTGTCGCAGGGGATGAGCCGCGGGTGCGCTTGTTGCGACAGGACAATCATGGGAAAGCGCGTGCTCTGCAACGCGGTCTGGCTACTGCTCGCAACGGCATCGTTATTTTCATCGATGCGGATACGCAATGTCAGCGCGATACGCTGCCGCGCTTGCTCGAGCCGTTCGCTGATGCTCGGATCGGCGCGGTATCAGGTCACGCGAAGGTCGGTAATCTGCGCACCTTCATCGCGCGTTGTCAGGCCTTGGAATACACCTGCGGTTTCAATTTGGATCGGCGGGCTTACAATCGCTGGAAATGCATCACCGTCGTACCGGGCGCGATCAGCGCCGTTCGCAAAGATGCGATCGATGAAGCGGGTGGGCTGAGTCTGCAAACGCTCGCTGAAGATACTGATCTGACGCTTTCGTTGCACAGACACCGACAGCGAATCGTTTATGTGCCCGACGCAATCGCGTGGACAGAAGCGCCCGAAAGTGTGCGCACACTGGCGCGACAACGTTTCCGCTGGGCCTACGGCACGCTGCAATGTCTCTGGAAACACCGCGACATGGTGTTCAACTGGAACTATCGCGCGCTTGGATGGTTCAGTTTGCCGAGCATTTGGTTTTTCCAAATCATTCTCGTAGCCGTTACGCCCATGGTGGATTTGTTCCTGATTGCATCGTTGCCATTCGGCGCGTGGCGGGCGGTGCTGCCATTCATTGTAACGTTCCTGGCGATGGACGTAATCCTCGCCACGCTCGCCTGCCTGCTCGAGCGGGAGCCGGTCGTCTGGGCCTTGCGCATGTTGCCCATGCGTCTGATCTATCGCCCGATGCTCAGTTACTGCATCTGGAAAGCAATCCTGCGCGCGATCAAAGGCGCCTGGGTAAGCTGGGGCAAACTCGAGCGCACCGCCAGTGTGCCCGTGCGAGCGTGAATGTGAAGCTTCAGTCTCAGCGATGGCAACAGCGATCATGTTCTTCACCTGTCAAACCTTAAGCCGGATTAGACCCAAAATATGGGTGTTTCTCTTGAAATGCCCAAAAATTGGTTCGAATTCTCGTTAGATGGTAAGCCCGATGCGAGTCGCTATTCGTGGACTCATCGTTGCCAGCGCGGGTGCGGCGGTCACCGCCCTATATGTTTTCCTTGTGGCACCGCGTTTTCTGGACCCCGACAACATGGTCGCACCGCTGCTGTTTGTTGGCTTGCCGTTATTTTTCGTCCATGCGCTTCTGCTCGCCATGGTCTGCGGCAGCTTGGTCTGCGCATCTCGGGCATTGTACACAGACCGCAGTTGGCGTACGCCAGCCGGCTATAGTGTCTTCGCGATCAGTCTGGCTGCGACAGCGGTGTTGGCATATCTGTACGTTTACCATCATGTCTTCGGTCGCTGAGAGCTACCACGCCAACCATCTAACCAAACGATGAAGCCAACGACCCCATTGCGAAACAAGTTCAGCGTGTTTGCCACGACACCCTGCCGTGGCTTATCTCTGTCTCGTTAGATGGTGGCGCCATCACATACTGACATTCACCAGCAGCGCGGCTGGTTTCCAGCATGGCGGGCGTTGTGGTCACTGTGCTGGCGGCTGTCTGTTCTGCTCGTGTTCTTCATGGGCATATGCGCGAGCATCTTGCTTGATCATTGGTGGGCTGCACTAGCGTGTTTTGTCGGGTTCGTGGTCGCCGCATTCATCATCCGGCGAGGGTCCACAATCGAGCCCGAGAGATCGTCCGGCGACAGCATCGTCTTCTTGTAGAGTTTGTCGTTCCACGCCTGAGATGCTGCCACACAACCCATCTAACCAATCGATGAAGCCAACGGCCCCATTCCGAAACAACCTCAGCGTGTTTGCCACGACACCATGCCGTGGTTTATCTCTTTCTCGTTAGATGCTAAAGCGTCGAGGCATAGTCGCGCTGTTGCCGGCTCTAGTTTGTGCGGCATCGGTGCTTGGACAAGATCGCGACTATCTGCAGCGCGGTGAGAAGGAACTCAGCGCGGATTACCAGATCAAGTATGATCGAGCGGTTCGTCATGTCCTGTCTCGTGGTTGGCGGAAGGACGTTGTGGTCCGCATGGTCGACATTCCTCCATTTCAGGCAGAGTGGGTCACGGGTATCGCTCGCACTTCCGGCGGGTACAAAGCGTTTGAAGTGACAGCCTCGAAACACATTTGGGCGGAGCTCGGCTTCGGCATGGCCGAGGCGGAGCGAAAGAAGACGGATTATCACAGTATTCGGCCTGTTCTGCATGAGCGACCGATATCGGATGCGTTATCGACGCGCATCGCGGCGCTCTGGCACCGCGTACTCGCCGATCCGAAGAACTACGGAAAAGATCCCGGGATATATTTGGACACTGACCAATTCACTTACCATGTCAGCTTTCTGCCTCACGAGCGGCTTACTGCCTATGTTGTGGGCTGGGGCCCTCATACGCGGCAGCTTATTGACGTAGCGAGCGCCGTTGCCAGCCACGCAAACGGCGCTCCGGAGGCAGACCTAATCAAAGCTGTAAAGAAGGCTGAGAGGAAACTCGGCATCTAACCATGCGCTCCAGCCAACCGCCGGCCGTTGTGATAAGTTGCTTTTAGTTCTATGAAACAGTTCATAGAGTTAGCCACGCTCGCTCCCGCCAGCGGTGGCTCAGCTTTTTCTCGTTAGGTGGTGAGTGCGCTGTTCGCCAAAACCTGCCATCGGCGAAATGGCGGGCGAAAAAATCGTCTAGAGCGGTCGACGGAGTGCGCTTAACATTCCGCGCAAATGGCGGATGACGAGAAAACCAAGCCGCGCCTGGAGATCGGGCATGTCTTGTTCATCGATATCGTCGGGTATTCGAAGCTGCTAACCGACGAACAATCAGAAGCGCTTCAGGAGTTGAATCAGATTGTCCGCAATACA
>QHNQ01000078.1 GCA_003218135.1 Verrucomicrobiota bacterium | reverse complement strand
TCGCCAAGTCCTCACCCTACGCAAGTGCCTCATCGGACTCATCGCCGCCAGCACCGATAGCATCGCCGTTTTTGCTCTCCACACCGCAACGACAAAATGATATATCCGGCGCGACGTGACGCGTTCGATTTCTGCGATCGTACTTGTTTGCAGTACGCTGCTGGCAGCGCCGCAACCGCCTGTCACGTTTGAATCACCTTGCGAATGTCAGGGCAATCACAGTGAACATCGCTGGTCAGTGAAAGTTGATCCATCGCTTCCGCCTATAGACGTCAACGCGATTCAATCGGTGACACCCTCAGCTGTGTACGGCTGGCCGGGCATAGACGTGCATTGTGGGAACTTTTCTAGCGCCTGTCTAGTTTGCGCGTCAGTCAGCAAATTGCCAAACGCAACTAGCGAACGCAATCGACGACGCCAAGTTCTACAGCCGTTCACATGATGCCGTCATCCGCGTTTACGATGAAGCTGGCAAGGTGATCGAGACGCACGAGCACAATGGGGATTTCAAAGAGTGGTGAGTTTTACTCGCTCACGTCGCACTTGCGGCTAAAATAAATTTCTCATGATCTACGTCGGTGACGCGAACGACCAGGCGGCGGTCCTTGCCGACGCGGACGTGTTCTACTCCAATTGGTTCAGCGACTCGGACGACGACGAGGTCGCCGGCATCAACGCAGACTTCGACCCGTTCAAGGGGCTCCCGTACTGGGATATCGGGAGGCGGACGTCGGCGCTCGTGCAGATGTACGATCTGATTGCGCCGCTCGATGCCCGGAGGGCTGGTTGCTACCTCGAGCGCCTTCGCCGGATCGCCGACGCCCTGCTCGCGAACCGCGACGACAAGCGTCACTTCGCGCCGCCCGTGGCCCTGCCAGACGGCAATCCCGTGGATCCGTTCCGCGGTCACGCGATGCCTGCCTGGGGCGGCTTTGCGCAGGACCGCGACGGCAAGTGGAACACCGACGTTGTCACCGCCGGCCTCTTCACCTACGCGATGGCCGCGTTCGCGCGGCGCGTGGCAGACAATCCCGCGCTGCAGCCGCAGTACGGCGCCGACGCGATCCGCTTCACCACCGCGGTGATCGAAACGTACACGGCCTTCCGGCCCGAGATGCATCTCGACTACGACGGCGACCCGCAAGCCTACTTCACTGTTCCCGCGGCGTACGCCGGCCTTAAGTGCAGTGGCAACCACTCCTGCGAGGTGTACCGCTCCACGGCGGGCCAGCCGCTCGCGTACAACGAGAACCTGTCGATGATGAAGGCGCTGGCGGAGGCGTCGCTCGCCGGGACAAGCGCGCTTTATCTCAAGTCGAACGACTCGAGCTTTTGGCGCACTTGGGTCGCAAGCTACGAAGCGCCGCTCCTCATCGCGAAAAACTTCACCTTCTTCGACAAGCACCTCTCCCCGAAAAAGCTCTCCGATGGGACGCCATACTTCGAATGGCATCACCAGCTTCCGGTGCCGTCGCTCATCCAGAACACGGCGCACGGCGGCTTCGAGCTCGGTTGTCTCGCGGTCCTGCTCGACGACAAAATTCCGCTCAACGCGCTCCTCGAGGCGGCAGGGCGGAGCGAGCGTGTCGCGCTCAGCACGCCGCTCTTCGTTCGCTTCGCGAACACATTCCTGCGCAAGATCTGGCACTACGACTACCACAACGCGAACGGCCTCCGGAACGTGCTCAGCGAGAACGTGGACGGAAAGGGCGACCTGAGCGGGAAAGCGAACTGGGAATGCGCCGGATGGATCCCGCTGGCTCAGTTCGATCCTTGGGTGTGGACACGCTGCCGCGACGTCACCTGGCATGCGCGCGAGGAGACCAACATGTCCTACGTGCCCGGCTACCTGCGCGAGGACAACCACGCAGCGCTGCTCCGGTACCGGCAGTTCAACCAAAAAACAACCTAAGCGATGCAGCCAACCCCGCCGGTCGGGCGCGATGACTAGCTCGCAACACGTTTACGAAGTCCGCCCGCGCAAAGATCATCGCGGCGTCGATCTGATTTCCGATGCGCTGCCGTTCGGTCGGCTCTGGTACGCCGAGCCGGGTGCGATCAGCCACGCAACCGGCTACGCAAAATTTTAGAGGCGATCACATGATGCCGTCATTCGCGTTTATGATGACGCGGGCAACGTGATCGAGACGCACGAGCACGCGGGAGACTTCAAAGAATGGTGAGTTTTCTTACACGAAAAGTCTCGACATCTTTGACGTGCTTCGAGTAGAACAGGTTTGCCCACCGGTACGCAAGCAAAGTGAAAGCGCACATTGGAACGGCGATTAAAGCCCACCTTCTTCGAGGCGCGTTTTACCTGCTCTTACTACTCGGCGTGTGCGTGATCCCATTCGCGCTCGGACAGCAAAGCGCCATTAACTCCGGCGTTGATGCAGCGAAGATGTCATTGGCCGGGCGGATCTCGTCGATGAGTGAAGCCGCTGAGGCGCAGCCCTCGAATTCGCCACATGCCGCAGCGACGGCGGTGGTAGTGTGGGACCAGTACAACAACGCCGGAACCGCTGTAACATTGTCAGCAACCTTCACTGACTCTCCTGCCATGAATTCCGATCTAGCGGACGATTTTGTTGTGCCCGCAGGTTACGCCTGGATCATGCGGTGGATCGATGTTGATGGTTCGTACTTCAATGGGCCGGGACCTGCCAACACTTTCAGTGTCTTCTTTTATTCTGACAACGGTGGATTTCCCCTCAGCCAAATCTACGCAACTTTGGCGTGGTGGGAGCAGAACGGTAGCACGTTCAGGGTACATTTATGCGACAACCCCCCTTCTTGCCAGCCGTACCTATATCCCGGCAGGTATTGGGTGGAGATCCAAGCCAACATGACAGCGAAGTGTTGCGGCGAGTGGGGTTGGACTGATCGAACCGTCACGGACCTTAACGCTGCTGTCTGGCGAAACCCCAGTGGTTTCTTCGGGGCTTGCACGAGTTGGAGTCGCAGGGGAGCTACGTGCGGTTTAGACCCTTCAGCGCCGGATCAGGTTTACCGAATCTACGCGAACGTCATACCTGTCTGTTCGATCGATAGCAGGAACCTTGGCTGTGGTGGCACAATTAATTTTCAGCCAACAGAGTTCAGTATCGATATGCCCAGTTGTCCCGTCGATCCGGCAACTGTCCACACAAGCTCTTTTACGGTGAACAACATCCAGCCCGATTCCTTTACCCTATTGAACAACAATACGACCATCAGGTTCCACTACAACACCACGCCGGTAGTGCCGGGCCTCAACACCATGCATGTTCCCGCTGGCGGTTTTAACTGCGTCTGCGGCCCGGTGCTCGAATTCACCTGCACGTTCACTTACCAGGCGTCTACGCCGACGCCGACCCCTACTCCTACGCCTACAGCGACCGCGACACCTACGGCCACCACAACTCCAGCTGCATCACCATCGGCTAGTGAGGCACAATGTACAGTGATCGGTACCCAGCCGGCCTGTGACAGCACTGTTTTTACCCAAGTGACTGATTTTGTTGTCAGCATCGGCGCTCCAGTGGAGCCGTCCAGTGTCCAGCCGAGCGACTTCACGGTTAATGGAACCCCGGCGGACGAGGACGGCGTCGCCGGCACAGGCATAACCTTCCATTTCAATGCCTCGCCTGTGGTACAGGGCCAAAACACCATGCATATTCCCGCAGGCGCTTTCATATGCCAGGGCAGTGGACATCCCGTGAACGAATTCACTTGTGCGTTCACTTACCAGCCATCCACGCCTACACCAACTCAGCCTCCTCCATCGCCAACCGCGACCGCGACTCCAACAGCTACACCTACTTTGACACCGAGACCTTCACCGACACCAAGAGTTGCGCCAACGCCCAGGGTTCGTCCTACTCCGCCGCCGCGCCCGTAACTTTTAGATTTGCTCAATCAATAGGCCCACACAAACCGACCTTTCCAATTCCAAAAACGCAGTCAGCTTTTCCTCCGCGTGCACAACGAAACGCTTTCCGTCCCGGTGTGCGTCGGCAATCCAGATCGTTCGCCCCTCGGAATCAAGGGCTGAGACCCAGCCCAAACTCCAACCTCGTTTCTTGAGATTGTCAGCGATGTCGCCGATTGAAAAGTTGCCGCATTTAATCCTCAGTGCGTGTCAATTTGCCGCTGCTATACGACCAACTTCGCGCCGGTATTCGAAACGACGGTGGACGTAATCTGCCTCGCCGGGCGCCTAAAACGTTCTGATTCAAGGAGCTTTTCCGAAGGAGGTGAAATCAATGAAGCGAAAAATTACAGGCGCAATTCTAATTTCCCTGGGTTTGGGTCTTTTTTGGCAGGCACTAGCAGAAGGCTTGGACTGCCAAACCCAATGCCGGGAACGCTATGTTCAATGTACTGACTTAGCTCACAAGTCTATCAATCCAATCCGCAGCTTAAAAATATGTAACGACGCATACCACAAGTGTTTGGGGAATTGCGTTAATTGATAACTCGCCATCCCCTGTAAAACTCGCGTTCGCGATGCTGCTGGCAATTGATCGAGGCGCACGAGCAAAAGGGCGACTTCAAAGAGCCATGAAAGAGAGTCGAGCGTTTGTCACGAGCACGGCGCAGGTAAGCACTTCGGGTAGTAATCTGATGCCGCAGGCGCACCGAGCGTTTCGCTCACTTCATCGCTGCACTTTGCACAATCAGCCAATCAACGTTGGCTCTATAGAGCAAGGCTGTGTGCGGTCCTTTGAACACGTAATAGATCTTGCCAGCGTTCTCATATATCGCTTCGTCCTTACCGCTGCTGTAGACCACGCCGTCAGTTGGCGTCTTGCGAACGCCGTTGACCATTGCGTAGCCGACGAACAGGCCCGAGTAAACCTTCTGCTCGTGGTTTTTCAGATACACCACTAGTCGGTATGTCTGACCTTTGATGAACTGATACGTGCTAATTTGAGACATGGCACCCTCCGGCTCGACTCGTCGGATCACGATGCCACTTTGCGCCACGCTGGCCGTTATCAGCGCCAGCGCCGTTACTAGCATTAATTTCTTCATTTGGTTTCCATCGCTTCTAGAATGCTGAATTATTTACGTGATTCCGAATCACCGATTCCAGTTCGATAAACGCCGTCGGTATTTCATCCGCACGCACAATGTAACGCTTTCCGTCGTCGCCATGCGCGTCAGCAATCCAAATTGTTCGTCCTTCGGAATCAACGGCCGAGACACAGCCCCAACTCCAACCGGCTTTGCTAAGTCTGTCTGCGATGATTTCCCCGGATTTTACTTAGATTTTTCTCGCATCGTTGCTTGTCATTGAAAGCGACCACGGGCGATAGCAAACACCGCGGCGGCAATAAGACTAGCCCCGCCAGCGCAGAGTAACACAAAAGAAGTCGGATTTGCCGTTGCCACCGCCCAGCTCTTTAACTCGATCCAAACTCGCGCTGTGATAGGAGGGGTCTTCGCAGGACGGGGACGATACCGTTCCTGAACGTCTTCAGGAAGTTCAATGAAATAGATCTTGGAAATTCCCGTTTTGGTTCTAATCATTATCCCGTCCGGTTCGATACGGCTTACCTCCACGTTTTTGTATTCTTTTCCGTGAATCGTCTTGAAGTCCTCGGCCAGCGCGAATTGCAATACCGCGAACGCCAGTACCGTTGCGGAAATCAGTAGCGCCGGTTTCATTGCGCAGCGATATTGCCGCTTCGCGCCTTCGATTAACAAGCCGAAAAGCGTCCTCGGCAAGGATCAGTGTCGGATCTGCGCGCCGGATTGTGCGCAGTAAAAACCAGCATACGAGTTGCAATCGGCGATCTGAAATTTACAATCTGAATAATCTTGCTCCGGGGTCTTAGCTCAGTTGGTAGAGCGCCTCAATGGCATTGAGGAGGTCACGGGTTCGAATCCCGTAGGCTCCACACCCTTTTATAGGGGACAAGCAAACGAACAGGAGATTTTCACGACGGCCAGAGCGCGACCATCTTGGGCTTTGCATTTCATGTAACTATTCTTGCGGCCGTTCCCGCGGCTTAAATTGCAACGAGTGACATCTCCAAGGTGCGACCACGCAAAGATAAACGCGGCGCCCTATCATCTTGTCCGAATTCTCATCGCGCTTGATCGAAATAACGTTTCTGACTTAAGCTCGCCATGGTCGATTATTTTTAATCTCGAGTGGTTCGCGTGGCGCTTCGTTTTCACGAATCACATTTGATGGCGTCCGCAATCTCCTGCGTGTTGTAATGCTCGGTTAGACTTAGTGCTTTAGTTATGTGGGCCTAGTAGGGCTTCGTCTTACATCGCAGGTAACAACCGCGTAACTTTTCCGATGCAGCGCGCAGCGCTGATCGCTGCGATTCTACGGGCATGAAAACAATGAATAACTCTACAGCAAATGATAGTGGTACGAGCGAGACTCATCCTCCACTGGACAACATGAAGGGTAGAGTTAAAGCTCGGAAAGATTCGATCAGTCGACGTTCCTTCCTAGGCAAATCACTCGCCGTTGGAGCAGGAACAATCGGCGTAGGACTATTACGTGGTAGTCCAATCGCGACAGCAAGTCGCGACCGTTTAACCCCGCCAGACGCCGCGCTGCTACGGTTCCCGGCGGCACTGGAACTACTCGAGGCCGACTTTTGGATTCAATACAATGAACTTGGCGGAATCCAGGACCCCGAAGTTCCGGGTGGAACTGGCAATCCAGCTTACCACGATGCCCTCGGGGTCCTGGATGAAGACATGGATCAATATATCCACGACAACACCGATGATGAGATCACTCATCACACCTTCCTCAATGCCTACCTGGTCTCGAAAGGATCGGCTCCTGCAAATCTTGATCCGTTTCGGACTCTGATGGGCAGCACCGCCACGGGAGTCAACACCGCCCTGATCGGTCACCGGCTTACCAACCTGACCCAACTCACGATTGATACCAGCTGGTGGACCCGGTATCGCGACGACAGTCACAACCCGGATCTTGATCCAGATCACGTCTTTCCGCAGGCCGTGCCGACTTTGGGCGTTAACCAGCACACGGCAATCCCCAGGACCGATGCTGACACAACGGACCCGAATTTTCTACAAGCGATCGCGAATACCGCGGGTTTCCACTTTCCAACCATCGAACAAGGTGGCAACAGCCTGTATCCATCGCTGGCGCTGAGAGCCATTCACCCCGACGTGTTGCGAATCCTGTTGAGTATCGGGCCTACCGAGACGATGCATTTTCAAACCTGGTCGGATAAGGCCGGTAATGCGCCGCCGTTGACTGCCGTTGATCCAGTAACTGGCGTGTCGGTGACCTTTCCTGATCTGGACGTCACCGATCCACTCCTGAAAAAGAACCTAATCATGCCGGAGCCGTGCCCATTCCTGGATCGAAGCCTCCCGATTGTTTCGATCATTCGACCGACCAACACGGAAGGTGTTGCCATGGGTGCTCTCACGTTTCTAACAAACATGGGGCTTTTCAGGGGCCAATCGACTGCGTTCTTTGCCTATATGACTCAACTGGCACAAGACGCCGATCACGCAAGGGGCAGGCGCATCTGAAGGCGGCAACCAAAAAAGAAAAGGTCGCGACCGGTCGCACGCCACACGGCGACCGGTCGCTCCTGAGACGGCTACCGTCTTTGAGAGAAGATTTTTGCCTTTCGCGAAACTGATTTTCGAGGAAGGATGCTTTCGTTGATAGAAGCCGTGCAACATCGACGGATTGCGCGGTTTGAATTCTATCGCAAACGGCAGACCGAATGCACAAAACCAATTCCCTTCTCATGCGCGCGCCGAAGATGGCGATCTTCAAAACAGCGGCGAACTTGGAGCTTTGGCCAGAAATCCTTCCCCATTATCGCTACATCCGTTTTCTTGAACGCGGGGCCGATCGCAACATTGTCGTCATGGCTGCGCGGCGTTCCGGAATTCCAATCTCGTGGACCTCGGAACAAATTATCGACCGAGAACGGCTCGAAATTCATTTTCACCATCTAAAGGCCTGGACCAAAGGGATGCGCGTGGTCTGGACTTTGTCTGATACGCCGGACGGCGTACTGGTCGCAATCTCGCATGACTTCCGATTTCGAATCCGTCCGCTCGCGCCAATCATTGATCTGGTTATCGGTGATTTTTTCATCCATAACATTGCCAACAAGACGTTGCGTTGTATGAAAGCTTACGTGGAAGCAAGGACAGATAAGGTAGCCGCATGAACCGGAGGCGCGCGGTCATCACGGGCATCGGCCCCATCACATGCATCGGCACCGGCGTCGATAATTTTTGGAACGGAATCCTTTCGGAAAAGAGCGGCATTGCGAGCATCACAACTTTCGATCCGAGTGTTTTCCGTGTGCGTTGTGCCGGCGAGATTCGCGATTGGGATCCGGAACAGTTTTTTTCGCCGCATCGATTGAAACGGCTTGATCGCTATGCCCAGTTCGCTGTCGTGTCCGCAAAGTTTGCGCTGGACGATGCGCGCATTGAGTACTCCCGCGAGAAGCCACAGGATTGCATCGGAGTCAGCTTTGGCACCGCACTGGGCGGCGTCTGCAAAGCCGAGGAACAGTACATCAGATATTTGAAGAAAGGCGCACGCGGAGTTCAGCCAACGCTCGCCGTCCAAGTATTTGGTGGCTCGGCCCATTCAAACATCGCGATTGAATTTGGATTTCGCGGCGTGGGCACGACAAATTCAAACAGTTGCGCCAGTGGCACCGTGTCCGTTGGCGAAGCGCTCCGTTACATTCGAGACGATTTTGCGGATGTGATCGTCGCCGGAGGTGCCGAAGCGCCACTGACCGCAATTACCATCGGCGCATTCGACATCATTAAGACGATGAGCAGATGGGCGGGCGATCCAACGCTGGCTTGTCGTCCATTCGACCTGTTGCGCGATGGATTTGTCATGGGCGAAGGCGGCGCTTCGCTGATCGTCGAGGAACTCGAACACGCGCGAGCACGTGGGGCTCGCATGTATGCGGAAGTGCTCGGCTACAGCT
>QHNQ01000077.1 GCA_003218135.1 Verrucomicrobiota bacterium | reverse complement strand
CTCGTCATCGGTGTTGTCGTGAATGTATATGGGCATGTCTTCATCCAAGACTTCGAGGGCCTCAGTGTAGTCTGGATTGCCAGTGCCGCCTGGGACTTCGGGGTCTTGGACGCCGCCGAGTTCGTTGTATTGGATCCAAAAGTCCGCCTCGAGTATCTCCAGCGCAGCTGGGAACCGGAGCAATGCCGCGTCTCCTGATGTTAGACCGCCTCCGCCTGCTCTTGTCGTTCGAGGGCTAGGCAATAGTCCCACGCCGAGTGTTCCTGCTCCCACGGCGAGTGATTTGCGTAGGAACGAACGACGGCTGAGAAAATTTCTCCGAAGTTTGGCTCTTTGCGCCAACTTATCTTCTGGAGAGCGATTCTCGCTCTTACCAGAACCATTTGCTGTAGGATTAGTGATTGTTTTCATAACGCCTGTAGAATCGCAGCGATTCACGTTGCGGACTGCATGGGAAAAGTAACGCGTTTGTTACCGCCCGGAGCTCGGGGCTTGTCCTTTGATATCACGCTACGCTGCGCATTGTTGCGGGAGTAGCAGCGATGAAAATGGAGCCTACGGGATTCGAACCCGTGACCTCCTCAATGCCATTGAGGCGCTCTACCAACTGAGCTAAGACCCCAGGAAGATTTCAGATTAGCATCCACACTGCCGCTGGGCAAATGATCAACCCAGTCGTGCAAAATAATTCTTCGCGAGCGGTGACCAGCCGCAGTGCGCCAGCGGCGAGGCCAATTGCCAACGCGCCAATGGTACCGCGCGTCGCTCCCAGGCCAGCGACTTTCACCCCACGAACGTTCAATTCATACGCGTCTCGCACGATCGCGCAGCCCGGAACGAATTTCCGGCCGAACAGTCCGTATCTTGTACGATCAATCAGTCCCACTCTTGCCACCACGCGCGCGGAGCCAATTGCGCAGACTCGCCAGCCGCAAACGATCCGGCTTGATCGGGTGACACGTGCGCGAGAATTGCGCATTTTGGCGGCAATGCGGGGACCACGCGGCTTCGTAGGTAAGAATTCAATGTTGGCATCAATTAATCCTCAACGACAAATGACAACTCGCGATCCGGTGATCCGGCGTGAACGAGAGACTCCCGATTCACCAGAAGACGCGGCGAGAAAAGATTGGTACAACAGAAATGATCGGCCCAGCTATTCCGACGCGTTGCGCCGTCATTGGCACGAATGGCATGGTCGCCAATGGTGGCACAATCATTGTGACACGATCGTTTTCGTTAGCGGGGGATATTATTTTCTGGACGGAAGCTATTGGTATCCGGCATGGGGTTACGACCCGTTGCAGACCTACTCCGATTACGATGGGCCGATCTACACTTACGGTGACTTGCTGCCCGACGAGGTGATCGCCAACGTCCAGGGGGCCTTGCAAGATGCCGGTTACTATTTGGGACCAATCACCGGCTCGCTAGACGCTGAAACACGAGCCGCCCTTGCGAGTTTCCAGCGCGATTACGGGTTATCGATTACCGGAGCGATTGACGAACCAACAGTCCAGACGCTGGGATTGTACCAAACCAGTTCGCAATTTGTGACGCCGTAAGCAGGCGAAGCCGGATCGAGGCATTTCGTGGAACGCACGCTGCTTCTGCGACGATCATCATTGGCTTGATTGCCGCGTATGTGACGCGCTAGAAAAGTCCAATTATGAGCGATTTTACTCGACGAAGTTTTATAGGAACGATGGCGGTTGCAGCGGGAGCTTTCGCAGCCCGGAAAACAGCAGAAGGCGGTGATCTCAGTTTTCAGAACAATGTGCCGGATCCCCTGCTCTCGGGGAAAGAATTGCCGACTTTCAAATTCGAGTTGGAGAAATCGAAAGGGAAAGTCAGTGGGAATAGTTTCGGCAAGGAAGCAACTGTCGAACAACTTCCCATCTCCAAGGGGATCGCCGGCGTCTCGATGCAGCTCGAGCCTGGCGCGATCCGCGAGCTTCACTGGCACGCAACCGCAGCGGAATGGGCGTTCGTGCTGAAAGGCCGCGTTCGCACGACGGTGATTAATCCAGCGGGGCAGACTGAGACCAATGACTTTGAGCCGGGCGATATCTGGTACTTTCCACGCGGACACGCTCACATGCTCCAGTGCCTCGGAAATGAACCGACTCATTTCATTTTGATTTTCGATAACGGCTATTTCTCCGAGTTCGGTACGTTCAGTATCACCGATTGGGTCGGGCACGTGCCAAAGCCGCTGCTGGCGAAAAATTTCAGTTTGCCTGAATCAGCGTTTGACGGTTTTCCGACGGGGGAAGTGTACTTCGCGCGCGGCGCCGTTCCGCCCGCCCAAATACCGGAAAATCTACAAGGCCCTCGCATTTCTCCGCCCGAGGCGCACAAATTTCGGATGCTCGATGGCGCGCCTCATGCGATCTTTAAAGGCGGCCGCGAATGGCGCATCGATTCCACGCGATTTCCAATTTCGACTACCGTTACCGGCGTAATTCTCGATCTCGAACCGGGCGCGTTGCGCGAACTTCACTGGCATCCAAATGCCGACGAATGGCAATACGTTATCGACGGCGACGTGAGCGTGACGATGTTCGGTTCGCACAGCCGCTTCCGAACCGAGCAACTGCGCCCGGGCGGTGCTGCCTACATCCCGCAGGGCTACGGACATTCCATCGAAAACGCCGGCAGTAGGCCGAGCCGGATGCTGATTGGTTTTAATACCGGTAACTACGAAGCGATCGATCTCTCCGCCTGGATCGCCGGAAATCCGGTCGATGTTCTGGCGACGAATTTTAATAAACCGGCATCGTTGTTCGAGCAATTCCCGCGCAAGGATGTTTTCATCTCGCCGAATCAATAACCAATCCAGTCCGGAGATGATGTGATGGACGAGGATTCACAGAAGTTCATCGGCGGGAAAATTGTGCGCGGCGAAAGCCCGCTTAATCTCGAGATGCCGTTCGAAAAACTCGAGAGCTTTATCACGCCGACTGAATCGTTTTACGTTCGCACACATTTTCCAATTCCCTCGATCGACAGAGATGCATGGTGGCTGCATGTCGAGGGGGACGTGGAGAATCCTTTCGCGATCAATTATGAACAGCTGCTCGAATTAGGATCGGTGACGATTCCCGTGACGCTTGAATGCGCGGGCAATAATCGCAATTTTCTCGAACCAAAAGTGAAAGGCGTGCAGTGGGGCCTCGGCGCAGTCGGCACAGCCGAATGGAGCGGCGTGCCCTTAGCAATCCTGCTCGACCGCGCCGGTGTGGAAGCAAATGCATCTGAGGTAATTTTGGAGGGAACGGATGGTGGCATGCTCGAAGATCCGAAAAGTCCGCCAGGCCAGTTGCACTTTGCCCGGAGCATTCCTGTTGAAAAAGCGCGCGCTGACGTTTTGCTCGCCTACAAAATGAATGGCAGCGAGCTTCCGCCAGAACACGGGTTTCCGGTGCGGGCGATTGTGCCGGGCTGGTACGCGATGGCGTCGATCAAGTGGTTGCAGCGCATCATCGTCACAGACCAACCGTTTTCTGGCTATTATCAAACGATTGATTACGCCTACTGGAAGAGGCGAGGGGACATGGCTGAGCTTGCGTCGCTGACAGAAATGCAAATCAAGGCGCAAATCGCGAAGCCGGCTCAAGGGGAAACCGTTCCGGCAAATTTCAGCGTGCGTGTTCACGGCGCCGCATGGACGAGGGATGGCGAAATCAGAAAGGTGGAACTGAGCACGGACGGCGGATCAACGTGGAGCGAGGCCAATCTGCTCGGAGAATCGAAGCCAAACGCGTGGCGGCTGTGGGAATTCAATTGGCAAACGCCCAGAACGCCAGGAAAGCAAACATTAATCGCTCGAGCGACCGATTCACTCGGTCGCACCCAACCTGTGCTCCGCGATGCTGACCGAGGCACCTACATGATCAATCATCTGCTGCCGATTGACGTAGATGTGCGGTGATCTTGTCTCTGGGGAGCGCACGCGTCTCGCGTGCTGGTTTCGGCGTCGCGCCGAAACGGACTTTTCTTGTGCGTTCAATTGTAGCCAAAAATCACAATCACTGGCAAAAGTTCGCGAACCCGAGACGGCTTCGCCAGCATGCGGGACGCGTGTGCTCCCCAGAATTAGTGCATCCGATCTTGTTGACCGGAGTCGCTATCACACATATTATTGAAACGCACATTCACGCCGATCTGGTGAGTGGTTCACGCGAGCTGTGCGCGCGCCTAGAGTCGGCCAAGATTTACGCGAGCGGGGAAGGTGGCGCAGAGTACGGTTTTGAGCCTGAGAAGATAAAAGACGGCGACCGCTTCACGTTTGGCGAAGTGCTGGTGACGGCGCGGCATACTCCCGGGCATACCCCAGAGCACATGTCCTACTTACTGTCCGAAGCAGATCATCCGGACGAGCCGTGGGCCGTGCTCACGGGCGATTCGCTTTTTGTTTCTTCTGCCGGTCGTCCAGACTTGTTAGGTGAGAAGCACACCAAGCAACTCGCCGAACAACAGTTTCACACACTCCGCGACTTCTATCTCAACCTTCCGGATCATGTGATGATTTATCCCAATCACGGCGCCGGCTCGCCATGCGGCGCAGACATCGGCGCGCGCTTGAGCAGCACGATCGGGTACGAGCGGAAATTCAACAAATTTTTGCAATTCGCTGACGCGAAGAGCTTCACCGACTTTGCAATCAAAACCGCGCCGCCAGTTCCACATTACTATCCGGTGATGAAAAAAGTAAACGCGAAAGGGCCTGCAGTGCTCGGAAATCTTCCACGCCTTCCCGGTCTTTCTCCGAAAGCGTTTAAAGACGCAATCGAGAAAAAGGCGGGTATCCTTGTTGATGTGCGGAACATGCTTGCGTTTGGCGGCGGTCATATCGCCGGTGCGCTGAACATCGGTGGAACACCCATTCTCTCCATTTGGGCGGGCTGGATGCTCGATCCTGAAAAGCCGATTCTACTTGTGCTCGAGAATGACGACGATCTTGAAAGAATCGTGCGTCTGTTCGTCCGGACCGGTTACACGAAATTCGCCGGCTATTTGATCGGCGGAATGAAAGCGTGGCATGCAGCAGGGTTTCCGCTGGAACGAGTCGGGCAGATGAGCGTCCACGAACTGAACGACCGAAAGTCTTCTTTGCAGGTGATCGATGTTCGCTCGCCCGGTGAATGGAAAAAGGGCCATGTGCCCGGCGCGCGTCACATCTATGTACCCGAGCTTGGGAAGCGAATCGGTGAGCTTGATCGAAATAAGCCAACGGCCGTTTACTGCGGGAGCGGCTATCGCGCGAGCATCGCCACGAGCATTTTGAAATGTCAGGGATTTAACGACCTTTGGAATGTCCCGGGCAGTTGGGAGGCGTGGAAAAAAGCGAAGCTGCCAGTGGAAGGAGCCGACGGCGAATGAACAGCGCTACCGCGTTACCGCGTCGCCCATTCGGCGAAACAATGCGTGCCGACGTCTGGTGGTTGCAACCGCTGCTCGTCTTCGTTGGGTTGTCGACCTTTATCGTCTATTCCACTTGGGCGGCGTTTCAGGGTAAACATTATTTCGTCGACAATTACGTCTCGCCGTTTTATTCGCCCGAAATTTTCGGAGATTCGCCACATAGCTGGTTCGGACCAAAACCCGTGTGGTGGCCCGGGTGGCTACTTTTCTCTCCTGCGCTGTTAGTTCTTTGGGCGCCCGCCGGCTTTCGGCTCACCTGTTATTACTATCGCGGCGCATATTACAAAGCGTTCTGGGCCGATCCGCCGGCGTGTACCGTCGGTGAGCCGCGCAAGAGCTACTGGGGTGAACGCTCGTTCCCGCTCATTATGCAGAATGTGCATCGATATTTTCTTTATTTGGCACTTTTCTTTCTCGTCGTGCTCGCGATCGATGTTTGGAAAGCGCTTTGGTTTTCAAATGGATTTGGAATCGGCGTCGGCACGATTGTGCTTGCGATCAACGTTGTTTTGCTAGGCGGCTACACGTTTGGCTGTCACTCGTTGCGGCATTTGGCTGGCGGATTTTTAGATCAATTTTCCAAGTCGCCAACTTGCTATCGTGCGTACGCGTGCGTGACCTGTTTCAATCGCCGCCACATGCTTTGGGCGTGGCTGAGTTTGTTCTGGGTGGGCTTCGCTGATCTTTACGTGCGCCTCTGCGCGATGGGTGTCTGGTACGATGTGCGGCTTTTATAGCCGCGGTTGATTAGTTAAAAATGTTACAAAGTTAAAACCGCTTAGTCTTTGTAACCTTGTAACGCTTTTAACTTCTTGATTCGAGCAATGCCCGACTACGAAACCTTCGAGTACGACGTTTTGGTCATTGGTGCCGGGGGCGCCGGTTTGCGCGCAGCGATTGAAGCTTCGGCTGCAGGTGTTCGAGTCGGCCTGGTGTGCAAATCGCTTCTGGGCAAAGCACACACAGTAATGGCCGAAGGCGGTATTGCGGCGGCCCTAGCCAACGTCGATGAACGCGACAATTGGAAGGTGCACTTCGCCGATACGATGCGAGGCGGTCAATACGTGAACCAGTGGCGCATGGCCGAGCTGCACGCTAAGGAAGCGCCCGATCGCGTGCGCGAGCTCGAAGCGTGGGGCGCCGTTTTTGATCGCACGAAGGACGGACGAATTCTGCAAAGACATTTCGGCGGCCACAAATACCCACGGCTGGCGCACGTAGGCGATCGCACCGGTTTGGAGATGATCCGCACATTGCAGGATCATGGTGTTCACCAGGGAATCGACGTGCACATGGAACACACGATTCTTTCGCTGCTAAAAGACAGCGACCGTGTCGTAGGCGCGTTCGGCTATGAGCGCGAGCGAGGGCGTTTCAAAATTTTCCGCGCCAAAGCTGTGGTACTGGCCACGGGCGGAGTCGGTCGCGCGTACAAAATCACGAGCAACAGTTGGGAATACACTGGAGATGGACACACGCTGGCGTACGAGGCCGGTGCGGAACTCATCGACATGGAGTTCATTCAATTTCATCCCACCGGAATGGTCTGGCCGCCGAGCGTGATGGGAATTTTAGTGACCGAGGGCGTGCGCGGTGAAGGCGGAATCCTGACAAACAATCAGGGACGCCGTTTCATGTTCGACGAGATCCCTGAAGCCTATCGCGCGCACACTGCCGACAGCGAAGAGGAAGGCTGGCGCTACTGCCAGGGGCACAAAGATGCGCGCCGCCCGCCCGAGTTGCTAACACGTGATCACGTTTCGCGTTGTATCGTGCGCGAGATCAAAGAGGGCAGGGGAAGTCCACACGGCGGCGTTTACCTCGATATCTCATGGATCAAACAAAAAATCCCAAATGCTGTCGAACACATCAAACGAAAGCTACCGAGCATGTATCATCAGTTTAAACAACTGGCCGACATCGATATCACAGAGCAACCGATGGAAGTTGGACCCACCACTCACTACATAATGGGCGGGGTGCGAGTTGATCCCGATACACAAATGTCGCGGCTGCCCGGGTTGTTTGCTGCCGGGGAATGCGCGGCAGGAATAAACGGCGCGAATCGTCTCGGCGGCAATTCGCTCTCCGATCTTTTGGTGTTCGGAAAACGCGCCGGCGAGTTCGCCGCAAAATTCGCGAAAGAAAATCAGCACGGTTCGATCGAGAGAGAAAAAATCGATGCAGTCGCGCGCGAGGCGCTGGCTCCGTTCGAGTCCGCAGGCCGCGGTAGCGAAAACCCTTATGTTATTCAAAAAGATCTCCAGGAAACCATGCAGAATTTGGTGGGGATCGTGCGCAACGAAGGCGAAATGCGGGAAGCGTTGGAGAAGATCGGCAAGTTCAAAACGCGCGCTGAAAAAGCCGCGGTCACGGGCAATCGCGAATACAATCCGGGTTGGCACACCGCGATCGATCTAAAAAATCTGCTGACAATCTCTGAAGCAATCACGCATGCCGCGCTAGAACGTAAAGAAAGTCGCGGCGCACAATTCCGCGACGATTACCCCAACAAAGACGACGCCTTCGGCAAAGTGAACACGATTGTTTCAAAAGCATCAGACGGTTCAATGCACGTCCGGCTCGAACCGCTCCCCGAAATGCCGGATTATTTGAAGCAAGTTATCGAGGAGAATAGATGAAAACAGCCACGTTCAAAATCTGGCGCGGCGACGCTAAGAGCGGGACATTTTGGGATTACACTACCGATGTAGCTGAAGGCATGGTTGTGCTCGATGCGGTGCACGATATTCAGCGGACGAAGGCGCCTGATCTTGCGTGCCGATGGAATTGCAAGGCGGGAAAGTGTGGTTCGTGCTCCGCTGAAGTGAACGGGATGCCGAAGCTCATGTGCATGACACGCCTGAGCGAATTGCCATTGGAAAAACCGGTCACGATTGAGCCGATGAAAGCTTTCCCGGTCATCAAAGATTTGGTGACTGATATCTCATGGAATTTTCGGGTGAAGAAAAAGATCAAACCATTCAAGCCGCGGGCACCCGACGCGCCGGACGGTACCTGGCGAATGGAGCAAGAGGATATCGATCGTGTGCAGGAATTCCGGAAATGCATCGAGTGTTATCTTTGTCAGGACGTCTGCCACGTTCTGCGCGACCACCAGATGCATGAAAAATTTATAGGTCCGCGTTTTCTCATTCATGTCGCCGCGCTGGAGATGCATCCGCTGGACACCGAAGATCGCATCGAAGAATTGCGCAACACGCAGGGAATCGGCTACTGCAACATCACGAAGTGCTGCACGAAAGTTTGCCCCGAGAGTATTCAGATTACGGACAACGGCATTATTCCGTTGAAAGAACGCGTGGTGGATGATTTTTACGATCCGCTGGGATGGTTCTGGCGGTGGTTGAAGAAGAAGTTAAAAAGTTGAAAGGTTCAAAAGTGAAACGGTGAAACTGCTCGTGGGCCGGTCCCCTTTTTAACTATGTAACTCTTTTAATGTTTTAACTTTCGCGAAGCGATGCCCGAACTGAAATCACTCCACAAAGACGCCATTCCTGCTGCACTCGAAAAAGCAGAACGCTACCGGCTGCTGAACGAACCCGGTGAAGCCGAGAGCATTTGCCTCGATATACTCCAGGTCGATCCCGAAAATCAACAGGCGATCATTATGCTTTTGCTCGCGTTAACTGATCGATTCGAGAAAGGTTATGGCGTCAGTGATTCACAAACCAAGGAACTGCTGGCCCGACTCAAATCAGACTATGAGCGCGCGTACTATTCCGGAATCGTAGCGGAACGTCGCGCGAAGGTGAAATTGCGGCAGCAGACGCCGGGATGCCGGTTTCAGGCCTACGACCTCTTGCGTGAGGCGATGAGCTGGTTCGAAAGAGCCGAACCGATTCGCCCCCCAGGTCAGGACGACGCAATCCTGCGTTGGAATACCTGTGCTCGAATCATTGAGCGAAATAAGCTCGTCCCGCGTGAGGAAGAAGAACCAATCGAGTTTCCCCTCGAATAGGAGGATACGCTTCCGGCGTGTCTCGGCGGACAGGCATCTTGCCTGTCGAACTCTCCCAGATTCGGCAGGCTGGCAGCCTGCTGCCGGGTCAGGCAAGCTGCCCGACTTCCGTAGCCGCTGCTCTCTGCTTATTTACAAACCGCGCTACGATGATTACAACATCATCGGAATGTCGAAACTTAAAGACGAATTCACACGCTTCGAGCACGCCGGCTGGGAGCGCGTCGCGGATAAATACCATTCAGTGTGGTCATCACTGACGCAGCAGTTTATTCCGCACTTAGTCAGCGCTGCCGAAGTCTCTTCAGGTATGTCAGTATTGGATGTGGCATGCGGCCCAGGTTATGTGTCTGCCGCAGCGAAACAATTGGGCGCTGTTTCAACGGGAATCGATTTCTCGAAGAAAATGATCGGGATCGCGAAACAAACTTTTCCGGGCATTTCATTCCTCCACGGTGATGCTCAGAATTTGCCGTTAGAGAAGGACAGTTTTGATCGGGTTTTGATCAATTTTGGCCTCCTGCACGTTTCACGCCCAGAAAAGGCGTGTGCTGAAGCGTGCCGCGTTTTGAAATCTGGCGGCAGACTTGGTTTCACTGTCTGGGCTGGACCGGAGAAAAATCCCGGCGCCAAAATTGTTAACGATGCGATTGAAGCGCATGCGAACCTGGATGTCGGATTGCCCGAAGGACCGCCTCGCTACTTGTACGGCGAAAGAGAAGAGTGCCGAAAGGTGTTAGAACAAGCCGGATTTGATGGCAACTCGATGAGCTACGAGACACGCGCGGTGGAGTGGCATCTTCCAAGTGCGTCTTATTTTTTCGAAGCTGAACGGGATGCCGGCGTTCGCACCGCCGGGTTGCTGGCGCGCCAGTCGCCAGAAACATTGGACGCTATTCGCAGTGCCATCGAGGACGGACTGGAGAGGCACGCCAGAGGTAACGAACTGGTTTTGCCGATGTCGGCCCATGTGGTTGTCGTGTCGAAAGCCTAGCGGGTTCAACCGTTCATCTTCAGGAGCGTGTGAGTGAGATAGCAGATTCGTTTGACGCTGCTCTGACACCAGGCTCGTCACGGCTGTGGTCGGCACGTGACGTATGGTTAGGACCAATAGCATTTGCCCTTTCGCTTGTGGGCACGGCTCTGTTAGGTAGGGAGGCATCGCAGCCCTGGGCTGTGTTGTTTCTGGTAGTGGCGGGTGCTCTGGCAATTTTGGCTTGGCGTGATAAACCGTGGTCGGCCGCCTTTCCCGCACAGCGCGGCGCTTGCCAGCAGTTGCAAGTAGAAAAGAGGCGTTCCGTCCTGGCGTTGCTCGCTGGAGCGGTGTTGTTAGCAGTATTCTCACATGTAGCCTTCCTTTTGGCACCTCATGAGACATTTGGTGCAGCCGGCTGGTTATGGCTTGCAGGTATCGCGCTAGTCGTAGCTGCAGCCGCAAGGTGGCCCGGAGCGGAACCACATTGCAGTGAAGCCAGTGGTCTGCCGGCGTGGAGACTGTGGGAGGTGGCTTTAGTCGCAGCTATTGCAGTGACGGCGGTGGTCCTCCGCGTCTGGAACTTGAGAGATGTGCCTTTCAACATCTATCCGGACGAGGTCATGACGGGATCCGTGGCCGAGCGAGCTTATCTCAGCGGTCGGACTCACGCGCCTGTGTTTAGCACGTTATGGAGTGACATTGAACTTCCGGCACTATGGTTTGCGCTTGTGGCAGGCGCGCTGAAGCTGGGCGGCATAGACTTGGAAGTCGTTAGGCTACCCTCAGCGCTCTTCGGCGCGGCAACGGTGCTGCCATTCTATGGATTGGTGCGCGGCGTGTGGGGCAGAGCTGCAGCCATCGCAGGCGTGAGCATTATGGCGTTTAGCGCTGCCAACGTGCACTACAGCCGGATGGCACTCAATAATATCACGACGCCGTTCTTCTGGACGTTATGCTTTTTCTTGATCTTGCGCGGACTGCGCAACCGCAAACCCGTAGACTTCGCCTTAGGCGGACTGACTGCAGGTCTAAGCGAACATTTTTACTACGGCACGCGTTTGCTGCCATTCATTTTGTTAGGCTTCGTGATGTATCTTTTCGTGCTCCATTGGCGTGAGACACGATGTTACGTCCAACACATAGGATGGTTGGTGCTCGGATACCTGATCGGGTTCGGACCGCTGCTGAGTTGCTTCGTCGTGCATCCTGGCTCGTACTATGGACGGGGAGCAAGTCTAATGACTTGGAACCGGATACCGGCGAACTGGCACGATTTGCAACAGATGTGGCACACGCTGTGGCCGATCATCTCCGAGAACCTCCTGGGCATTAGCACTCAGAGTGCGCAGGACATTATGTACTACGCTCCTCTGCTACTGAAGGCAGAGGCCGCGATACTGGTGCTCGGAGTCGCATTTTTGATTTGGCGATGGCAGCATCCAGCAGCGTTTCTAGTGCTGTTGTCTGGCCTGGGGGTAATCTTCGTCGGAGGTACACTGGTACTATATCCGAATAGCTCGCCGCCAATGCTGGCACACTGGACCCCAGCGTTCCCCGCTTTCTACGCGGCGATTGCTGTGCCGATTGGTGCATGGGTAGCATCTGCGCGGGCTTTGCAGCGAATGAAATCGATGTGGATCAGCGCTACTGTCGTGGCCATAGGATTGGCGATCCTCGGATACGCCAACGTTCGGTTCTACTTCTTCAGGTATTACGCGGACCCGGAGAACTTAAGGAGTGACCATTACAAGGCTGCACAGAGATTGTATGAAGTACAGACTGTGCAAAGCCGCTACATGGCTTCGCTGGGGAGTGCTTACCGCGTCGTAGTGGTGGGTAAGTCGCCGTACCCCTACGATGCGGAGATCACACGATATCTCGTGCAGGGTCAGGAGTACATCTTAGCATACGATCCGCAAATAGAGCCGCCTCTGGCTCCCGTCGCCGGCAAGGGAATGGCGTTTCTGTTCTTCGCAGGGAGTGAGCAATACCAGGAGCGAATCCGTGAACTTTACCCAGGCGGGAGAGCAGAGGAGGTGCGCAATCCAGTGGGACGGCATGTGTTCTATGTATACATCGTAGAGCCGAAGCTCACTCCGGCTGACTCTGCAGCGCAGTAACTAAAGGAGAACAGGTCCTCCTGATGGCGAATTACATTTTATACAATCGCGCCGCCGCAGCTTGATCCCGCGCCGGCGGTGCAACCGAAACAATGATTACCGGTCATGACCTCGCGACCTTCGATTTTTGGCGGATCGACGTCCCACAAAAACATCGGTGCACCGTTATTCCACTGCATTCCGAGCTGCTGATTAAAATCGCAATCGTAAACTTCTCCACGCCAGCCGACGCTGATCGTATTGCGGCACATCAAACCGTCAACAGTTGCGGGGTTAAAGGCGTGAATCAGCAGCTCCATGTACTCATTGAGTTTATTGTTATGCCGCAGATAACTCGCGAAACGTCCGATCGGAAGGTTAGTAAGGGTATAGAGATTGTTGAACATGATTCCGAAATGTTTTTTTAGCTCCCTTTTGTAATCGGTCTCAAGCTCGGTTTGCGCCGGCGACAAAAACGCGCCCACTGGATTGTAAACGAGATGCAGCGGCAGCTCGGGATCGATCGCGTAGCCCAACGAGTTGAGCAGTTGCAGAGCAGCGATGCTGCCTTCGAAAACGCCTTCGCCTCGCTGCGCATTGACATTTTTCGATGAATAGCACGGCATCGAGGCAATGATCTCCACCTTGTTTACTGCGAGAAATGCGGCGAGGTCTTCGTGACCTCGCTCCAGTAAGATCGTCAGATTGCAGCGGTCGATGATGTGGCTGCGCGGTTTGAGTGATTTCACTTGCTCAATGAAATATCGAAAATCGGGAATCATCTCCGGCGCGCCGCCTGTGAGATCGATCGTCGGAATATTGGTTCTTCCGAACCAATTAAGAATCCGATCGATTGTTTCGCGCGACATGATTTCCTTCCGTTTCGGCCCGGCGTTCACGTGGCAATGCACGCACGTTAAATTGCAAAGCTTGCCGACGTTCACCTGAAGAATTTCCGGGCGTCCGCGGCAAAGCGAGATTGAGTGCTCCCGTAGCTTTTGCGCGAAGCGGTTCATCGGTGCGGGATGGACACTAATAGTTCTCCGGCTACGAAGCTTTGGCAACGCGCGACAGAACCTTCGCTCTGATGCGATACGCACGATTCCGTTGACGGCTCGTGACTAGGCTTTCAACTTTGATCGATGTCGTGTGTGCGACTCTTCATCGACGAACTGCATTCGTTGGAATGGGTCGGCATTTTTCTGGCGCGTGTCGCCGTTGGTTTGCTGTTCTTTCTTTCCGGACGCGGCAAACTTTTTGTGCCTGAGCGGCGGAAACAAATGCGCCAAACATTAATCGAAGCGCATGTTCCTTTTCCAGAATTCAACGCAGCGTTTGTTTCTGCTGTGGAGTTTATTTGCGGCTTGCTGCTTATCCTTGGAGCACTGACGCCTCTCGCGTGCGCGCTGCTAGCCTTCGTAATGCTTATGGCCATTACGACGACCGCGATTCGAAATATCAAAGCGACATGTCCGCTCGGTTGGGTCTCGGAATTCTTATATTTTCCCGAGGTGCTCTTACTTGTGATCCTGCTGTGGCTTTTTTTCTCTGGCCCAGGCTGGTTCAGCGTTGATCGCTTGATTCTATCGCACGCGTATCTCTAATACACTTTATCCGTTCCGGAATGAATCCGCTGGATGATCGCAACGGACCACATCACCTCGGAGGCATTTAGATGAACATTATCGCGCGCTGGCAGTTGGTATGCATTTGGTCGGCTGTCATCAGTTGCGGTGTTGCCTTGTACGCTCAGGAGGAGACGCAACAGCGTGTAGTAGTCAGCGCGGAATCCGAGGAAGCCGAGCATGACCAATTTACCGAATTGGGCGAATACGCGCAGCCTGCTTGGGCGGAGCGCAGCCGATTTTCTTCGACGACGAGCGTCTATGTGTTGTCGCCATACGAAATGTTTGTCGGGAATATTTGGGAGGCCATTTTTAGACGGCACGGCAAGACACTGCATGACCTAACGCAGGAAGTCGATTTCGGGTTGCCGCACAGGTTCGAGGTCGGTGTAGAGAATGAACTTGGGTTAGTCGGCAGCGACGCGCACGAAACGAGCGTCACTGCGGAAGCACGATATGCTTTTGCGAACTGGAACGCCATTCCGTTGAATCCAGCGATTTCCGCAGAGTACATTTTTGGCGTCGGCAAATCCGTCAAAGACACTGAGAGCGACAAGGACCTGCGCCGACAACCGAACGCAGTCGCCGTTCGGCTTCTTCTCGGCCAAAATTTTGGCGACCATTTTGGCTACGGACTAAATGTCGGGCTACAGCAGGATGTTTCGCGCGACTCTGGCCGCGAGTTCGAGATCAGCCAGTCGGTGGCTTATGGGGCAATGAAGGGTAAGCTCGAATTCGGAGCGGAGATGCGCTATGTGCATAATACGCTGCAGCGGAATCCCATCGATAGGGACGAGTTAGTGACCGGTCCAACCATCGGATGGAAACCGACGCGACAATTACGAATTAGCTTGGCACCGCTCTTTGGCTGCACCGGCGATTCACCACGTGTAGCGAGCTTTGTTCTCGTCTCTTATGAATTCGGCGGCGCTGAAGCAGTCGTGACACCAATTTCCGGAAATCGTTAATAATACCAAAGTTTCTGACGCAGGAGTCCGATGATTAGCCATAACTTGATGCCGCCATGACTGAGGAGGTAGAGCGCCACGAAAAGTTGTGTGCCGATAGATAGGTTTTGTGCCGAATGCAGCAAATAGTTGGCGATTAAGTCCCGCGGATCCTCGGCAAGTTCTTCCTGCGTTAAAACGCTTACGGTCTTGAGCAAGAAATCCTTGCTGACAAACAACGCGACGATGCCTCCAATGATTTCTCCGAGGGCGAACAAGCCCTTCAGCAAAAGACTTATCTCAAACGCGAGATGTATCTTCTCCTCTTGAGCGAGATTCTTACTCTCAGGCATATTCCTGATGGCCGACTCTGGTGACAATCGCGACGCGCTTATGTTTTCTGGCGGCATCCATGTGTGTTCGCATTAAGAATGTGATTTAGCCGTGGGCTGCGCGTCAGTAAGTAAAAGCGATGCGAAGACGCATCGCACTCCAAAAGCGCTTCGTGCGATCAAGGCAAACGCCTGCACGGTTTTGCGATAGCTTGGGAGTGCGCACTGCCTGCCCGGCGTGTGCGGGCGTCCCCGCGTCGCTTTCGCGGTCTGTCGAACGATTCGTGAATCTTTAATCGATCTTACTCCGTCAACTTCTGCGCGGGCTGGACGGCCCGATCCGGGACTTCACCGTTCGGCAATCGCCATGCGCGTTGTTGACGAAAAGGTAACGCGAGGAGTTTGCCGAGAGTCAGTTCGTGTTCCTCGCGATAGGCAGCAACACCTATGGTTACGGCGTCCTGCGGAATATCGCGGCGCAACGTGCGATGTAGTTTGTCCCACCAGCAAAAGATGGTGCCCCAGTTTGAATTGGTCTCGCGCTGCACGATCGAATGATGAATGCCGTGCATCCGCGGCGTAACCATTACGAGGTTCAAAATCCGTTCGAGCTTAATCGGCAGACGCCAGTTGGAATGATGAAAGAGTGTTGCAGCCTCCAGGGTGATAAAGAACGCGACAAGCATTAACGGTCCAACGCCAAAGATTAGAACCGCGAGCGAAAGAAAGCCGATGGAAAAAATCATTTCACCAAAATGGAATCGCGCGGCCGTGCTTACATCGAGGTCGAGATCGGTGTGGTGCACATTATGAAACCGCCAGAAGATTGGGACCATGTGATTGGCCCAATGCCACCACCAGTAGGCGTAGTCCATGAGCAGAAATGTTGCGATGACAGTGGCCCAGGCGGGCAGTGGCAGCCAGTTCAACAAGCCGATCCCTCGATCCTGTGCCCACAATCCAACCGCGATGGGAATTGGCAGCATAGCGAGACGAACGATGGCGAAGCCAGGAATCGAGAGCACGAAGTTGCGCACCAAGCGATGGAGCACGCTGAAATGCTGGCGCCGCAGCGGGAATCTCCACTGGAGCAACAACAGGACGATAAATAGGCAAGCCAGTACCGGCCTGCCGACGTAATCCATTAGAGGAATTTTTTGCACGATACAGGCGCTTTCCGCCGCGAGTTTATAATCGGGTGATGCGCAACAGCAACGCGCGAATGTCGGTTCTTTCGGCAGCAGCTTGCATGGAGCACGCCCGCAAATCACAGGGCGGTGAACGCCGGCACTTATATCCGTTCCCAGGTCAGAATGTACTCTAGCGACTCTTGACGAAACAGAATCGGCGGAGTCGATAACACAAGATGAGAACCGTCGATGCGGTAGTATCGAATCTGGTCGTGGCCCATCCAGTTTGGATACGACGCGCCGCGAACGTGGTGGGTCACGGTGCGAGCCGATGGGTCAATCGTGTACGTGCCAAAGTACGACGCGTGCCCTTCGAACGCCGCGCGCACTTCCGCGTCGGTGCCTGCCCCCGAATCATCCGAGGCGAACATCGGGAGATCGACTCTCATTACGTGCGCCGACATGTTTCCGCGCACATCGTAGAAAAGTTGACCCACGACATGCCGGCCCACCGGATACCGAATTTCACCAGACGATGTGCGCGCCTCGTAAGACACGAGTCGCCATGTGCCAGTCAAGTTCGCTAAGGAATCTGCATTCACACCCGCAGATTGTTTCTCGAGAACCAGAAGTCGCAGTCCGAAATTTTGTCTACGCCCCAATGCGCCGGAACTCGAAGGTGGTCTCGGGTTTCATGTCCTGGCCGTTCATCTCCAGCAGCGGATAGACGAGAAAATTAATCGGTCCGCTTTCCGGTTCCGGATCGACCAGCAGATCGCGACCCTTGGTCAGTTCAAAGCGATTAGCCGGATTATGACCAAAATAATAATCAGCGAGTTTCGGGTTCTTCCACGCTTCACTGATATCCACCGGCACCCATTGACCGTCCGCCAGAAATTCGGCCCAGCAATGGTAGCCCTCGATTTTGCCTTCATTCTTGTCGGCTGGAATGGTCGCGCCGATAGCGAAACGCGCCGGTATGTTAATGCTTCGCGCCAGAGCAATGAAATACGCATGGAAATCACTGCAGTTTCCGGTGCGCGCATCGCACGCGTATACCGCGTCGCCGCGACCCCAGCCAGTGCCTGATTTATCGTAGCGCATACGGCTGATGACGTGGTCGTACAGAGCTTTCGCCCGGTCGAGATCATCGGTCTTTCCTGCTGCCGCTTTTTCAGCAAGTGTTTTAAACGTTTCGCTGACCGGCACCAATTTTTCCGGGCGCAAATATCGCGAATTATCGGCGTTGCCAGCAGAGTAAGCAGCTTTTTCCTTGCGCACGACACGGTATCGCACTTCGATCGTTTTGCCGCTGTCGCTCGGTTGCGCATTAAGCACGCAAATGTCGTTGCCGTAATTGCGATCCTGAACCTTGTCCCATTTCGTCGGGATGTTCAGTTCTTCCACGGTAACGTTTTGGAAGGAATCAGTCTTCGCCAACGGTATCCAGACGCGAGCCGCGCCCGTAATTTCTGGAAGTTTCACCCGATAGACGAACTCAAATTCATCCGCCCCTTTGATAATGGCGAGCTCACCGGCGGCACTGACGGTAAGCGCGCCGGCGAGGAACAACGCCGGAGCAGCAACGAAGCGCATCATCAACATGATTATTCGGTTCGCTAACTCACCGGCACCTTGTTCCATTTGCCGTTTTCTTCTTTCCAATTGTAAAGCGGTTTGCCATCGATCTTGTGAACAGAGGTGTCAGTCACTTTCATTTTGCCCGGCTGTCCGGTCAGAAAGAAATCGATGTCGTAAGTCTTTCCGTCCGTGGCCTTCATATCCACGCAGGCGAAGTATTTGCCGCTACCGAGATCGGACAGACGGTCGTCATGCACTTTAATCAAGTCGAGAGCGAGATCCTGCCCCTCGTGTTTAACATGAAATTTGCCGTCGCTGCTCTTTTTGGTTTCGGCTTCGATGTTCTGTTTTATACCGGCGGAAATATCGGCGGTGCTAACCTGTTTCGCCTCCGCGCCCTTTTTCGGGTGCTCCGTGGTTTTCTTTGGATGCTCCGGATGCTCCTGGGCATAGAGTGCCACTGCCGGGGTGAAGAAAAGCGTGATTGCTGCTGTCAGGATAAGTCTTGAGATCATATGAATTCCTCCGTTTTCTACTTCGTCTGGTCGTAATTGCTTGGATGTCCTGATGAGTTTTACGCACCACGACCTACGAGCACAAGTGTAGTTATTCAAATGCAGTTTTCGATCATTGTTCCGGTTTTCAACGAGGCACCGCTGATACGTCGGTTTCTTCAGCATCTGCGCCAGCGCGCGCCTGAAGCTGAAATCATTGTTGCCGACGGCAAAAGCTCCGATGGAACGGCTGATCTCGCAGCGGGCCTTTGCGATCAACTCGTGGTCAGTGAGCCCAACCGGGCCGCGCAAATGAACCTCGGCGCACGCGCCGCGAGCGGCGACGTTCTATGGTTCGTTCATGGTGATGTCGAGGTGCCGCAGGAATGTTTAGCTGAAATTGCGCGCGTATTGGATGACAGAACCGTCGCCGGCGGCTACTTCCGCATTCGCCTGCCACCAGACCCCGTGTATCGGCTAACGGACACTTTCGCGCATTATGCCGGCTTGCTGCTCCGAATGCGATGCGGCGATCACGGAATGTTCTGTCGGCGAACTGCATTTGTTAATGTTGGCGGATTCCCAGAGGTGCCTCTGATGGAGGACGTGGAATTTTTCCGCCGGCTTCGCCGCTGCGGCCGTATGGTGTGTAGCGACAAGCGAATTGTGATTAGCCCTCGCCGATATGAAGCGATCGGACGCGCACGACTGACGCTTGCCTACGGGTTGATCGCAACACTCTATACTTTGGGCGTCCCATTGTCAGTGCTCGCCCGAATTTACCGACGCACCTGTTGCGGTGCGCGCGAAACAAGATCGGCATCTTAACTTTGTTCCTTTCGGACTTGCCCAAGCGCATCGAGTGAGTCCTATTTGGCGCCGTGAACAGTTTGCGCTTGGGAGTTAACATCGATCACGTGGCCACGTTGCGACAGGCGCGCTACGCCACCATGCCGGAATCAAAGAACGCTGAGCCCGATACATTGACTGCAGCGCGCATGTGCGAACGTGCTGGGGCACAGAGCATCGTCGCCCATTTGCGCAGCGATCGCCGCCACATTCAAGACCGGGATCTGGAACGCCTTCGCCAAAACATCATGACGAAACTCAACCTCGAGATGGGTAACACGCCCGAGATCGTCGATGTCGCCCTGCGCATCAAGCCAGAGGAAGTCTGCCTCGTGCCGGAAAAACGTGAAGAAGTAACGACTGAAGGCGGCCTGGATGTGATCGCTCAGCGCAAAGAACTCGAACCGACTATTAAACGGCTGCACGTTTCCGGAATTCGCGTCAGTTTGTTTATCGACCCTACTTTGGAGCAGGTGGATGCTGCGGCGGAACTTGGCGTGGAAATGGTCGAGCTGCATACCGGCAAACTCGCGAATGCATTTACGGAGAAAATCCAAAAAGAAGAACTGGAACAATTGCGGGCGGCTGCGCGCGCAGCGTCAGAATCAAATCTCCAAGTAAACGCCGGCCACGGCATCAACTACAAAAATATCATGTTGATCAACCAGGTCCCGTGTTTAACCGAACTCAATATTGGCCATTCCATCATCTCGCGCGCGATGTCGGTCGGCCTGGAAACCGCCGTGAAAGAAATGCTCGCTGCAATGGCGAAATACCCCGGATGAGTCCAATTCGGTTGTCATCCCGAGCCGCGCAGACGGCGAGGGACCTCACATCTACGAACCGCGTCACGCTAGTTCAGCGTGACTTCTCATCAAATGTGGGGTCCCTCACTTCGTTCGGGATGACCCGTCAGAGAGAAGTAAAAGATAGTGCTCCACAAGTGCGGAATCGCACTGGCGCGTTCAGATGAGCGTAATTGGCATCGGCGTTGATCTGATCGAGTGCGCACGCATTCAGCATTCCGTCGATCGATTCGGAGATCGCTTTCTGCACCGCGTTTTTACCGATGGCGAGATCGAATATTCGATGTCGATGAAATTCCCGGCGCGTCATCTGGCTGCGCGTTTCGCAGGCAAGGAAGCAGTGGCAAAAGCGTTCGGTACCGGGATCGGCAAAGCGATGGGCTGGCGCGATATAGACATCCAAAAAAAAGCCAGCGGCGAACCGTTTCTGGTTTTTTCGGGACCGGCGCAAGAGCTGGCTGCAAAGCACGGCATCACCTCGGCGCTGATCACACTCAGTCACACCGAACATCACGCACTGGCGGCCGTCGTCCTGGAAGGAACGATCGCGCAGCCGGATTAGTCTTGGCGTTCGCTGATCGGTGACGAAGCATACAAGGCGTCTTCGTGAAACGAACTTTCATCCGCATCACGCTTGTCATCATTCTTTTCACAGGCGCCGTCATTATCGTGATCGGCGCTCTGGTGCGCCACGCGCCAGGGCGCAAGCTGCGCGAGGCGATTCTTGCGGAACTTCAACCGGTTGCTTTGAAGAACTGCACGTTCAAGCGCTTCGGCAGCGCGAACGACGGCGGATACTTAATGTGCGAGAATCTGATTGAGCCGCTCGATGCAGGGTACTCGTACGGCGTTGGCAGCAACGACGACTGGGCATGCGTGGATATCGAGGGCGCAGAATGGGATTCGCTCCTCACAACGCCCAACGAGCTGCTGGCGTCGATTCCGCAGATCACGATGGAAATGCACGGCTACGACGATCCGAAGATTGTCGAGGTGCTCCGGAAGCTGAACCGGGACTTCTTTCTTGTGAACCTCCACTTTAACAACTGGTCGTGCACGTCGAAGGCGGCGCCGCTCCCCGCGTGGGCGTACCAGACGCACTGGGTGAACAAGCACATCGGCGTGCTCGATTCGGCGGCGCCAGTCCCCGCGCCGATGAATCGGCTCAACGCGCCCGACTCGCCGACGTGGCCCGATTGTCAGTTGAGCACGCCGAGGTCGCAGCGCTGACAGCAACCGCAACAAAGGTGGAACGCGTTGTCTTCAACGCGTTGGCGCGAACAGTATTGAAAATCGGTGCGCTTTCCGGCAATAAGGGCAGCCATGGAATCTTTTCGGCAGATCATGGATATCGTCGGCACCAGCGTGGATGGCGTGGGCGTGTTTATCGTTGTGGGCGGCGCGCTTTTTGCCACGGTGCGCCTCGCGCTTCGTCGAATGCAAGGCGCCGGGAATTATTATGTGTGGTATCGCCAGGATGTCGGCCGCGCGATCTTGCTCGGTTTGGAATTTCTCATCGCTGGTGATCTGATCCGAACCGTTGTTGTCGCACCGACGATGCAGAACGTGGCCGTGCTCGGACTGATCGTGCTAATCCGCACCTTCCTGAGTTTGTCACTCCAACTGGAAATCGAAGGAAGATTGCCGTGGCGCCGCGACCTTCCCCCGCAAGCTCAAGATTGAAGGCATTGCCGCCGAGACCAGATTCGCGTTCCACTCGGACTACGGCGCGACTTTAAATTTGAAATCGTCACCGGTGACATGCGTATCCGCTGACACTACGTCAGCTTCTTCGCAATCTCCTCATCCAAAATCTCCCGTACGGTTAGCGGTTTAATTTCGCGATCTTCTTTACGGCGGAAACGATCGATCTCGAACAAGGCGTCGCCGCTGAAATCGAAGCCGACGAAATAGCCAAGTTTTCGATCTTCTCGCATCATCACGGCTTCAAATGCGTCGATGTCGGGCCGGCCGACTTTATCGCGCTGCTTCACTTGCACCGGATACCAAACATCCATGAATTCC
>QHNQ01000076.1 GCA_003218135.1 Verrucomicrobiota bacterium | reverse complement strand
GGACGCGATTTACAATATTTCAATACCTTTTGGGCGCTCAGTCGCATCGACCTGTAAGGGTATTTGACGCTTTTCGGCGGCATCGTTTTCTGAGACTCTGCTATCGCGATGCTGGCAAAAATTTATTCCGCGGCCGTTTACGGCGTGGACGCTTACGAGGTTGAAATCGAAGTAAACGGCGCTGGGGGCGATCCAAACATCATCATCGTTGGGTTGCCTGATGCAGCGGTGAAGGAAAGCCGCGACCGCGTCACCACCGCGATAGCAAACAGCGGGTACTATTGGCCACGCGGTCGCACGACGATCAATCTAGCCCCTGCAGACATCAAAAAGGAGGGACCAAGCTTCGATTTGCCGATTGCTCTTGGAATGATCGCCGTGACCGAAGAACTCGACAGTTCGCCGTTTGAGAATTTCAGCTTCGTGGGTGAGCTCGCCTTGGACGGTTCTGTCCGTGCTGTGAAAGGCGTGCTGCCCGTTGCGTTGGAAGCACGGCGAAGAGGCAAGCGCGCGCTGTTTGTTCCCGAGGCCAACGCGCTTGAAGCCGCAATGGTCGATAAGATCGACATCTACGGCGTGCAAAATTTGCGGCAAACGTTCGCCTTTTTGCGCGGTGAAATTGCGCTTCTGCCGACACGCGCTGATCTGAGCAAATTCTTCGCTGCACATCAAAGTTACGACGTCGATTTCAGCGATGTGAAAGGACAGGGCCACGTAAAACGCGCAATCGAAGTCGCCGTCGCGGGCGGCCACAACGCCCTGATGATTGGTCCGCCTGGGTCGGGCAAATCGATGCTGGCCAAACGCATTCCGACGATCATTCCGCCGCTTTCGCTCGATGAAGCGATTGAGACCACAAAGATTCACAGCATCACAGGCTTGCTGGATTCTGAGAAGTCGTTCGTCTCCACGCGACCGTTCCGCGACCCGCATCACACCATCAGCGACATCGGCCTGCTCGGCGGCGGGACGTTTCCGAATCCGGGTGAAGTGAGTATCGCTCACAACGGTGTTCTATTTCTAGACGAGTTACCCGAGTTTAAGAGATCGGCTTTGGAGGTGATGCGGCAGCCGCTTGAGGACGGGAAGGTCACTGTGTCGCGGGCGGCGGGCAGTGTAACGTTTCCCTCGGAGTTCATGCTTGTTGCCGCGATGAACCCGTGTCCGTGCGGCTATTTTGGCGACTTGAAGCGCGAATGCCGTTGTGGGCCTTTGCAGGTGCAGCGGTATCGGCAACGCATCTCCGGCCCGTTGCTGGATCGCATTGATCTGCACATCGAAGTGCCGGCAGTTGAATATCGCGATGTCGCTAGTGAGCGCGCTGAGGAAAATTCTGCCGCGATTCGCGAACGCATCCTCCGCGCGCGGCAACTTCAGCAGAAGCGATTTCGCAATGATGCGAAAGTAAATTGCAACGCGCGCATGGCTACCCGTCAACTCAAAGAACATTGCAAGCTCAACCAGGATTCGCAGGAATTGATTCGCGTTGCGATGAACGAATTGCACTTAAGCGCCCGCGCTTACGATCGCATTCTAAAGGTCTCGCGTACAATCGCCGACCTCGACGGCAAGAGCGACATTTCGCCAGAACACGTCAGTGAGGCTATCCAATACCGGACCTTCGATCGGACCCTTTGGATTTAGACGCGTTATTGTTAGATTGAGCAAGGCGAAGCGAAACATCTCTGACTTGTGGTATTAGAGAGGCAAAAAAACGAGGTTCTTCGCTTCACTCAGAGTGACATCTGTAATATCGCCTCTAACTAAACTTGCTTGCATCGCGGCAATCGCTTTCGGGGGATGCCATCGAAGCGAGCAAACAATTTCCGGCCCGCTGAGACAACGAGGTTATCTCTGGCAACGAGAGTGGACTACCGCCGTTGTCGACGCGCTTGGCGAAGCCGATCGACGAATGGATGGCGTGGTGATTCTCGGCGCGGAAATCAATCTTGCTGGAAAAAAGCCGGAGATCTTCAGGGCGACGATCGACTGGGATGCCGTGAAACAGGGCAGCGAACATCGCGCGCTCGCGCTCCGGGTTGCGCCATTTGGCGGTCCATTTCGTTCCGACGACGCGCCCGCGCAGGCGATTGTCGATCTTGCGAAGCAACTTCTAAGCGACGCGCGTGCTCACGATGTCAATCTGGAGGAGTTCCAATTCGATTTCGATTGCGCGCAGAAAAATCTCGGCAGTTATCGAACGTGGCTGCTCGCGCTGAAACCAATCGTCCAGCCAACTCGTTTTGTAATCACGGTGCTGCCAGCGTGGCTGAATGATTCGGAATTTCGAAAGCTGGTGCACGAGGTTGATGGATATGTGCTGCAAGTGCACTCGGTTCCGATTTCGGCCGGCACCAACGCGAAACTGTTCGATGCGCAGTTTGCACGTGAATGGGTAAGAAAAGCAGCACGTTTCGGAACACCGTTTGAGGTGGCGTTGCCAACGTATCGCTGCGCTGCCGGTTACGGTCCCAATGGAAAACTTCTCAGCGTGGCGATGGACAGCGTGCAACCAGTCTGGCCGCCTGGTACGCGCGTTTTGGAATTCGGCGCGGATGCAAATGAAATCGCCGCGGTGGTCAATGATTGGCAGCAAACGCGGCCGCCGCAATTGCGTGAATTAATTTGGTATCGCATTCCGATCGCAACCGACACGCGCAACTGGCGCTGGGCAACATTGTCGGCCGTCATGTCGGGCCGTCTCCCTGAACACAAGCTGAATATTTTGCAGGAGGGCGAGAACCCGATCGACTTGTCGATCTTCAATGCGGGAGAGGCGGATGAGCAACTCAACGCGAACGTAAGCGCAACGTGGAATGGCGCAGGATTGACCGCGTCGGATGCGTTGGCCGGTTGGAATATGAGATCGGAAAATGGTCGCGCGATTTTTACAGTGACCGCATCGCGCGGACTGCGATTGCCGCCGGGCGCGACGCGGAAAATAGGTTGGCTTCGTTTCGATCAAACCACTACTCTCGAAACTGCACTCTCGACGAACAAATGAGTTCCTTCGTTAAATTGTTGGCGACTGTTGGGATGGCGCTCTGCCTCGTGGGCGGATTGCACGCGACCGGGTACTTTGGGCCATACATTTATTTGGACGACGGCGGCAAGAATGTAGCGGGCTCACCGGAATTTTACTGGGGCCTCGAAGTGCGCCGGATTTCTCGCGATTTTCATCCTCCCGAGAAATTGGTCGTCTCAAAAGAAGCGGCCCAAATAAACGAGGAGGAGGAGAGGACTAAGAAAACTTCCGAGAACACAACAGAAACCGATCTCAAAGATTTTGATTCGGCGGTGCAGGAGGCACGAATCAAGCCCGCAGACGCGGCAAAAGCGAAAGAACAGCACAAACAAGCTCGCGCTGCGCTCGATGCCACTGCGAGCGGGACGCCGACGCCGTTGCCCGCTGAGTTTGATTCCGAATTTGCAGATTACCACAAAGGCGCAGCCGCGTATTTGAACCAACAATGGGACGAAGCACGAGCAGCGTGGGAAAATTTGCTCAAGCGACCGGAGCAAGATCGACATTATCGGACGGTTTGGGCGGCGTTCATGTTGGGCAAAGTTGCGCTTAAGGAAAAAGATTTCCCAACGGCGACGCAATGGTTTCAGCGCACTCGCGAGCTCGCCAAAGCCGGATTTGCCGATTCGTCAGGCCTGGCGGCGGAAAGTTACGGCTGGGAGGGACGAGCCGAGTGGAAACAAGATCATCCTGAGAAAGCGGCGCTGCTTTTTATGAATCAACTTGCACTGGGTGACGCGAGTGCGGTCGTCTCGCTCAAGGCGGTCATCCCCGATCGCGAACCGGCAAGCGGTTTATTGAATTACGGGCCGGAGCCGGAAGAGAGAGAAAAGTGGACTGACGAGCAAAAGCGCGAGGAAGAGCAGAAGGAGACGGCGAAATTGAAAGTGGCGGCGCAGGACCCATTGCTTAGGCGACTGGTGACCGTGCACATTTTGGCGACAGCAGTTTCGCCGGATTATTATTACACCGAAGGTTTGAAGAAGGAGGGGGTGAACCGTTCTGCGCGCTGGTTCAACATCATTCAGCAAGCGAACTTGAGCCGCGTCGAAGACGGGGAGTATCTCGGTTGGATTTCTTACAACGCGGGAGATTACAAAGGCGCGGCGCATTGGCTGGAGCTAAGCAAAGCTGACACCGCAGCTGCGCTTTGGTTGAAGGCCAAGCTCCAACTCCGTGCCGGGAAATTCGCCGACGCCACGAACACGATGGCCCGAGCCGTTGAGATAATGAAAACATCACCGGCCTACACATCTCATGAAGGCGAGGAATGGGCGACCGAGGATTTGTTCGCCAAAGGCGAATATTGGGGCTTCGCGTCTCGCGCGAGCGGCGACCTCGGCGGACTTCGCCTTGCGCGCGGAGACTTTGTTCAAGCACTCGATGTTTTGTTCAGGGGCCAGCTTTGGGAGGACGCTGCTTTTGTTGCGGAGCGCGTCCTGACGACGAATGAATTAAAACAATACGTCGACGCATTGCCAACAACCGAACCACCAAAGGAAGGCGAAGATTATAATAAGAAGCTGCGATATCTGCTCGGACGACGCCTCGTTCGAGAGGATCGATACGCCGACGCCGAACAATATTTGCCGCAGCCGTACGACAAGGTCCTGGAAAAGTATGTGAAGGCATTGAAGGACGGAGCGAACGAAAAGCTTTCCAAGACGGAGCGCGCGCACGCATGGTTCACTGCGGCATGGCTTGCGCGCTACGATGGAATGGAACTAATGGGGACTGAAGGCGCGCCGGACGCATTCGCGGAAAGTGGCTCCTTCGAAATGCCGGACCTGGCCAAGGAGCGGCGTAGCGGCGCCTACCAGACTGTTGCCTACGATAAAGAAGGCAAGGCGTCGTACGACGAGAACGGAAATCCAAAGATGAAAAGCGTGCCGGCAGTCCTGAAAGCTTCAGCCAAGGAGATTCAGCGATTGAACACGAACAAGGTCACTCCCGATATTCGTTTTCATTATCGACTCATCGCGGGCGCGCTCGCGATGAAAGCGGCGGCATTGTTACCCGATAACTCGGAAGAGCTCGCCGACATCGTCAATCAAGCCGGCATGTGGGTCAAAGATCGAGATGAGAAAGTTGCCAACCGCTATTATCAAGTGATCGATCACCGCTGCGCGAAGACGAAGATCGGCCAGACGGCCAGAGCGAAGCATTGGTTTGTCGATCAACAAGGCCCCTCGAGCACTGCGGAGCAGCAGGCGCACGAAGCGATGCGAAAAGAATTGAAGATGGATAGCTCCGAGTAGGGAACTTCGAATTTGCGCGTCCGACGAGTAGCTATTAGCGGGCAAGTCCTTCGTCTGACATTAATCGCGTCACTCGCGCTGCTGACCAGTTGCAAGTCTGCAACGAACCAAGTGTTGGAGGAAACATTTGAGCAATTCTATGCCATTCCCCCGTCTGCCAAAATCACCATCAAAAACGGAGATGGTGCAGTCCTGGTTTATGGTTCAAACCTGAACGAGATGCGTGTGCATGCCGTTAAGAAGGCGTATAGCCGCGCCCGGCTGGCGCAAATCGCGGTGAGCGTCGACCTGAAGCCAGGCTCGGTCGCCATCGGTACCAAATTCCCTCCCAAACCCAAATGGGGTTTATTCGATCGGTCAGGCACGGTTGACTACACGATTGTTGTTCCAGCAACGACAGACGTCTCGAGTCTGGATCTGGATGCCGGCGAGATTTTGCTGGATGGGATGCGCGGACGAACGACGCGCGCTCGGCTAGGCGAAGGCCGCATGTTTGCTCGCAACTGCTTTACCAATCTGGATCTCGCGATCCGGCGCGGCAATCTCATCATGTCGTACGATTGGTGGGAACAGAGCAAGTTCTCCGTGGAAGCCACTATCGCCCAGGGAAACGCACGGGCGTATCTGACGAGCGACGCCGCTTTTCATCTCCTCGCGAAAGCAGAAGGAAAAATCTCCAGCGATTTTGAAAGTACCGCACCGGCATCTAACGCCGGCATGCAGATAGACGCGCTGGTGAACGGAGGAGGGGACGCCACAATCAAAGTTCGCGTGGCGAAAGGCAACATTAAGATTATAGAGTCGAATCCGTAAGCAAAGTGGTTTGCTTAATCCGCAATTGGCAATCTAAAATCTGCAATCGAAAATGCCATCGTTCGACATAGTCTCAGAGGTTGACGTGCAGGAGATCGACAACGCGATTAATCAGGCGCGCAAAGAGATCGCCACCCGGTTCGACTTAAAGGACGCGCAAACGGAAATCATCTCCGAAAAAGACAAACTTGTTTTGACGGCCGACGATGCCGCGCACTTGAAAGCATTGCGCGAGATCGTCGTCGGCAGGTTGTCCAGACGTGGAGTTGATCTTCGTAATATCGAGCAAGAAGAGGCCACTATTTCTTCGGTTGGTCACGCCCGCCAGGAATTGAAAGTCAGGCAGGGCCTCGAAGGCGATAAGGCGAAAGAAATTATTCAGGCGATCAAATCACAAGGCTTCAAGGTGCAAAGCCAGTTGCAAGACCGGCAGATTCGGGTCACCGGGAAAAAGAAAGATGAACTCCAGGCTGTGATTCAATTTGTGCGCAGCCGCGACTTTGGTGTGGCAACAAGCTTCAAAAATTTCAGGGACTGAACCTGTAGCCGCTTCGCTGTGCGAAGCGTGCGCGTCGCCCGCACGGCGACGGCTACAGTCATCCGCCTTGCACGGGGGGCATGATGGCGATCTCTTCGCCTGGCTTTAGCTGGTAATTGCGGTCGACAAATTCTACGCCTGCACCAATCAAAATGCTTTTATCATGCGGGCGCAGCGCGGGTTGCTGAGCATAAACTTTCTCCAGCAAGTCACGCACGGTCGCTCCTTCGACAAGCTCGATATCGAGTTCGCGCATTCCAATCTGATCGCGCAGTTGCGCGTAAAACTGCACTCGCACCTTCATTAGGATTTCACCACGAAGAACACGAAGGTCACGAAGCCAAACAACCATTTCTTTCTTCGTGTTCTTCGTGCCCTTCGTGGTTCAAAACTCTACCCGTGATCACGAATGAGTTCATTCGCTCGATTGCTCCAGCAATTCCTTTCTCAGCACCCCAATGTAAGGCAGGTTGCGATAACGTTCCCTAAAATCGAGCCCGTAACCCACGACAAATTCGTCTTCGATTTCGAATCCAACATAATCTGTGTCGACACATCGAGCGCGTTGTTTCATTTTGCTCAGCAAGACACACACGCGCACGCTGCACGGCTTGGCCGTTTCCAGCTTCTCACAAACTGCTGCCAGTGTGTGACCGCTATCCAGAATATCGTCCACGATCAAAATATCTCGATCGGTCACATCCGGAAGCGCAAGCTGTTTAAAAATTACTTCGCCGCTCGTTTGCGCTTTTCCGTGATAACTCGCGGCGCTGAGAAAATCCAATTTGAGCGGCAATGGAACTCGCCGAAGCAGGTCCGCCATGAACATCAAGCTCCCGCTTAAGACTGCGATCACGGTTAATTCGCGGTCGCGATAATTCTTTGAAATTTGCGCAGCAAGTTCATCGAGCCGCCGGTGAATTGCCGGTTCATCAAATAGGACGCGCTCGATATCGCCTTGCATTAACTCATTAGGCCACTAGCGGACGCAGAGATCAAGGCGCTCACAACGAATGTCATCCCGAACAAAGAGAGGGACCTCGCAAAAACATCCTGACTTTCGTCGCACGCCCGGGATAATCCGCGCTTGCTGTTCGCATTTGGGAGGTCCATCGGTCGCCGCGGCGACCTCGGGATGACAAGCGCATGTGTTGGGGCTTTGTTCGTTCCTGTGCACATTCATCACGACCAACTCGAAGTCCGCACCCACCATAAGGGCCTTTACGAAGTCACCGGTGAAGTTCAGGCAAAGATCGACAGAAGCGGAGTGCGAAACGGGACCGTGACTGTCTTTGTTCAACACACCAGTTGCAGCATTGTCATCATGGAGAATGCCGATGCAACTGCGCGCGATGACTTGGAAGAATTCTTCAATCGACTAGTGCCCGAGGACGCCGATTACTTCACGCACGGTTCCGAAGGCAGCGATGATATGCCGTCGCACATCAGAATGGCGTTAACACGCACCAGCGAGACAATACCGATTGCCGATGGAAGAATGCAGCTCGGCACATGGCAGGGCATTTTTCTCT
>QHNQ01000075.1 GCA_003218135.1 Verrucomicrobiota bacterium | reverse complement strand
CCATTATTTTCCAATCGCTTCCCGTTCAAACACTGCGTAGCGCTGCGAAGATTTGCTTCGCATTTCGCGGCCTAGATTATCATCTTGGACGCAAGATTAAAGCGATTTTTTCGATGCCCCGCTCGGGCTGAGGCTTTGAAAAGTGCTGTTGCATCATAGGTATGATACGCGCGCTTGCGAAGAGTGGAGATACCCAATGCGGATTCGAGTCCCGTTGGCCGCTATTGGTCCGGTGCGATCAGTTCGCGGTTACGCCAGGTAAAACGGAGACCTGAGTAAATCGTTAGTGCCACAGTAATCCACACGAGGACTGGGCCAGCTTCATGCCAGGCTCGCAGCCACCAAGTCGGTGTTTGGCTCGCATACCGCAGTTCCGCAATTGAAAGAAGCGCAAGAAAGAAAGTAATTCCATTAATTTCCCAAAGTTCGTGATCAGCCCATAACGCCGGGCGATTTCGCCATCGATAAAATCGGTCAGGCCCGCAATCAGGAAAATCACAAGTGCGGTGGTGCGCGCATATTGCCACGAGGAATCGAGCGCGATAACGAACAGCACTGTCAATGCAAGCCGGCTAAGAGTAATCCGATTCGCCCAGTTCATACTGTAAATGGGAGCGTTGATCCCCGCCCGGCGTCGACGACGCCGGCTACAGAAGCCTCGCTCTTAAACCGTGGCCTCTTCCAAATCGGCACTTTTTTCTTCAATTCATTCACAATCCGTTGGCTGGCGCGAAACGCTTCTTGCCGATGCGGACTGTACACCCGCAAGAAAAGCGACGGTTCGCCCGCTGCAATAAATCCGATCCGATGATGAACAAGAACCAGTTCAAGCTCAAATCCTTCTGCGGCTTGTTCGGCGATGCGCTTCAGCTGGTGCTCTGCCATTTCCCGGTGGGCTTCATATTCGATTCCTTCGATTTCAAGTCCATCTTCAAGTCTGCGCACAATTCCCCAGAAATCGAGGACCGCTCCAGCGCTGAACGTGCCGCGTTCCTTTGGCGCTTCCAAAGGCGCCTCGGTCACCAAAATTTCGCAAACGGAATTTGCCATGCGCTTCAAGTCTTCACCACAATGGGTCGTCTCCAGTTTACAAACCTACTCATAAATGTCATTCTGAGCGAAGCGAAGAATCTCTGATCAGCGACCGTTTTCTCACATCGGCAGACAGAGATGTTTCGCTTCGCTCAACATGACAATACAATTACGAGATGGGTTCTAATTCAGTCAAAAAGGAGATGTCAAAATGACAACGAATCAATGTGATATTGGCCTGATCGGCTTGGGCGTTATGGGCGAAAATCTCGTCCTTAACATGGAATCGAAAGGCTTTTCGGTCGCGGTATTTAATCGCACAACTGAAGTTACCGAAAAATTCGCGGCCGGACGCGCCAAAGGAAAAAACATTCAGCCCACGCGCACGCTGGAGGAATTCGTCTCTGCGCTGAAAAAACCGCGCATAGCCATGATGATGGTCAAAGCAGGCGCGCCGGTGGACGCTGTAATTAATCAACTCTCGCCGCTACTCGAGAAAGGAGACATCATCATCGACGGAGGAAATTCTCTTTTCACTGACACGCAGCGGCGGGAAAAGGAATTGGCAGCGAGAGGAATTCATTTCGTCGGAATGGGCGTTTCCGGCGGCGAGGAAGGCGCGCTCAAAGGCCCTTCGCTCATGCCCGGTGGCTCGCGCGAGTCGTGGGAAGTCATCGCGCCGATTTTCCGCAAGATTGCTGCGCAAGTGGATGGCGAACCGTGTTGTCGATACATGGGACCTAATGGCGCCGGCCATTACGTCAAGATGGTGCACAACGGCATCGAGTACGGAGACATCCAGTTGATCTGCGAATCGTACGCCATTCTCAAGGACATCCTCGAGATGGACGCCGCACAGCTCGCTGAAGTTTTTACAGAATGGAACAAAGGCGAGCTCGAGAGTTACCTGATCGAAATTACATCGCAGATTTTTCGAAAGATCGATCCTGAGACCGGCAAGCCACTGGTGGACATGATTCTCGACAAAGCCGGACAAAAAGGAACAGGCCTCTGGACGCTTCAAGCTGCAATCCGGCAATCTGTCGTCATTTCAACAATCAACGCCGCTGTTGAGGCGCGCGTCGTCTCATCCCGAAAGGACGAACGCGTAGCTGCCTCAAAAATTCTGCCGCACCCGAGACTTCGAAAGTTTAAAGGGAATCGCGCTCGCCTAATCGATGCGGTGCGCGATGCACTTTACGCGTCGAAGATTGTTTCTTACGCGCAGGGAATGGAGCTTCTGCGCTCGGGAAGTGCCGAATATAAGTGGAACCTCAACCTCAGCGATATCGCCACTATCTGGCGAGGCGGCTGCATCATTCGCGCAAGATTCTTGAATCGAATCGTCGAAGCATATCAGCGCGACGCGGAACTGCACAATCTTCTGCTCGATCGATATTTCACGAGGGCAATCAAAAAGGCGCAGCCCAAATGGCGCCTCGTTGTTGCATTAGCCGTTAAACATGGCGTAGCGGTCCCCGCGTTTTCTGCGTCGCTTGCCTATTTCGATAGTTATCGCTCAGCTCGTTTACCTGCAAACCTTCTGCAAGCGCAACGCGACTTCTTTGGCGCGCACACGTACGAGCGCATCGACAAGCCTGGCGTCTTTCACACGGAATGGACCGAGCCAGACCATAAGTCCGCCGCAAAACCTACCGAACCAAAAACACCCGAGCCGCATCACGCGGGTGAGTAACTGTAGCGTGTGCTGTCCTCAGCGCAGGCTGGTCCGCTGAGACAGCGGGCACTACAGCAGGTAATTTTTCGTTAGCGAAAATCGTGCGACTCGCTGCCGACGAGTTCGCCGTGCGCGAGCGGTTTGATTTGGCGCGTTTTGATCAATACGACGTTGTCCGAGTTCTGCACTTCGCCTTCGATCACAAGAAAATCTTCTTCGGTGATCAACAGGCGGAATCGTTCGAACAGATCAGGATCGACAATGGCGTTTGAAACGCCGGTCTCGTCTTCCAGACTGACGAAGACAAATCCTTTGGCCGTGCCAGGTCGCTGACGGCAAATCACGTTTCCGGCGATTTGCACGATCGAGCCGTGTTTCGCTTTCGTCAGATCAATTGCACGCCAAACGTTCGGCAAACGCTCGCGAAGTAATTTCATCGGATGCGGGCCGGTCGTGAGGTTCATTGTGCCGTAATCGGCGCGTACACGCTCTGGCAACGTCATTGGTGGAAGGGGAGCGCGGGCGCACTGCCTGCTCTTTTCGGGGCCCCCGCCGAAAACCTCCCGATGAGTGTCCCGCGAGGCGCGTGACACAGCGGGCGAGGCGCCCGCGCTCCCCAAGAGATCGTCGTAAATCGTTTCTTCGACCTTCCACATCGCGGCGCGGCGGTGTTGGGCAAAACAATTGAATGCGCCGAGTTCGGCCAACGTGCGCATTTCGGCTTTCGAAAGTGAAACACGCCGTTTGAAATCATCGAGCGACTTAAATGCGCGATGTTTTCGTTCGTCTTCGATTTGTTCGCCGTGCTCCTGGCGCAATCCGTTCACGACGCACAACCCGAGACGAAACGTGTTGTTATCGATGACGGTGCAACGCCAGTCCGATTCGGTCACGCACACTGGCTTAACTTTCACGCCATGCCGTTGCGCGTCTTTCACGATTGTCGCCGGCGTGTAAAAGCCCATCGGCTGATTGTTCAAAAGACTCGCGTAAAATTCCGGAGCGCGATGCACTTTCAGATAAGCGCTGCCATAGGCGAGAATGGCGAAACTGATCGCATGCGATTCCGGAAATCCGTACAGCGCAAACGACGTGATAGAGTGAATGATCTTATCGATTTGATCGGGGGCGACGCCTTTGCGTTCCATGGCTGCGCGTAATTTCACACTTACCTTGCGCATGCGTTCCTCGGAGCGATGAAAACTGAGCGCGCGCCGCAATTCCTCTGCTTCGTTGCCGGAAAAGTCAGCCATGATCATTGCGATCTTGAGCATTTGCTCCTGAAACAGCGGAACGCCGAGCGTGCGCTGAAGCACCGGTTTTAATCGTTCATCGAAATAGGTGACCGGTTCTTTGCCTGCGCGACGTGCAAGATACGGATGCACCATGTCGCCCTGGATCGGTCCCGGCCGAATGATCGCCACTTCGATTACGACGTCGTAAAAACATTCCGGTTTCATCCGCGGCAGGGTGGCCATTTGCGCGCGGCTCTCGATTTGGAAAACGCCGATCGTGTCGGCGCGCTGCATGATTTCGTATGTTGCGGCGTCATCTTTCGGAATGTGAGCGAGATCGAGTGGACGGCCGCGTCGGCCGCAAAGCTCAAGCGCGTCCTGCATCACCGACATCATCCCCAGGCCTAACAAGTCGACTTTCACGATGCCGAGGTCTTCGCAATCGTCCTTGTCCCATTGCGCGACAACGCGGCCCGGCATTGATGCGTTCTCCAGCGGCACAAACGAGCTCAACTTGTTCTGACAAATGATCATGCCCCCGGAATGCTGCCCGAGATGACGCGGCAAGCCGTAGATCGCGTGATACAGACGAATGAATGCCGGCATGCGCGGATGATCTTTCGGCAAACCGGCCTGCTCGATCTGTGATTCGAGTTCGAGCGTGTGCGGGAAATCTCCGCTGGCAAACAGATGCGAGAAACGATCGATGATGCTCGGCGAAAAATTCAGCGCTTTGCCGATCTCGCGCGCCGCGCTGCGCCCGCGATAACTGATCACGTTCGCGGTCATCGCTGCGCCATGTTTGCCATAGCGGCGATAAATTTCCTGAATCACCGCTTCACGGCGATCGCCGCTGGGAAGATCGAGATCGATGTCCGGCCAGCCTTTGCGGCTCTCGTTCAAAAAACGTTCGAAGACAAGATGATTTTCGACGGGATCGACCGGAGTGATCCACAGGCAATAACAGACAGCGCTGTTGGCCGCGCTACCTCGGCCCTGGACCATGATATTGTGTTCACGACAAAAATTGACGACGTCCCAAACGATTAAGAAATATCCGGGGAACCCGAGCTTGGTTATTAGCGCGAGTTCTTCCTCGATCTGGCGTTTCACTTTTGGGCTAATCGCGGCATAACGCTGTTGTGCGCCGAACCAGACGATGGTGCGCAAAAACGAATCCATCGTGTGCCCGGCCGGCACCGGATATTCAGGAAATTTGTAGCCGAGATTTTCGAGCGAAAACGTCAACCGCTCGGCGAGGCGCGAAGTGTTTTCGATCGCTTCTGGTAAATCATGAAAAAGTTCTCGCATTTGCCGGTCGCTCTTTAGATGCCGCTCGGCATTTTGTGATAAAAGTTTTCCGGCAGCATCCAGATGCGTGTGCTCGCGCATGCAGGTGAAAACATCCAGCACTTTACGTCCGTACGGCTTCGCGTATTGCACGCCGTTAGTGGCGAGCAACGGCAATCGATTCGCATGCGCCAGATCGATCAGTTTGCGATTGATCCGTTCTTCGTCGCGAATGAAATGCCGTTGGATTTCGACGAAAACATTTTCGCGCCCGAAAGCGTGGATCAGAAATTCGGCGCGGTCTGCCGCATTCTGGGGAGCGCACGCTTGTAGCGTGCTGGCGAATGGATTCTGCATTCCCGAACTTTTCTTGGGCTCAATCTGGTCTGTGAATCTGCTTTCAAGGAAAGTTCGTTTCGGCAGAATGCCGAAACCAGCACGCTGCAAGCGTGCGCTCCCCAGAAATGCTACGAGCCCTTCTGCGAATTCCGGCAGTTCATCCCACCGCACTGGGCATTTGCCTTTCTCGCTGCGCAAATGCGCCTGGGTAAGTAGTTCGCACAAATTTTTGTAGCCGGTGCGATTTTCGACCAACACCGGGAGAATGCTGCCGTCTTCCATCGATAATTCCGCGCCGATGATTGGACGAATGCCATGTTCGCGCGCAGCGACTGAAAATCGTTGTGCACCGTAAACGCCGTCGCGATCACACAAAGCGAGCGCCGGCATTTCCAGTTCCGCCGCGACTTCAGCTAATTGCTCCGGGAACGAACCGCCCCTCAAAAAGCTAAACGCGCTGGATGCATGGAGTTCGATGTAAGGCATGGCATGTCATCCTGAGCGCAAGAGAAGGACCTCCCCTACGAAGGTTTTGTTACGCTGGAGACTGAGAGTGCTCGACCGTGCTTTATGAGATCTCTCGCTTCGCTCGAGATGACAATCTCAGTCATAGATTCCATCAACCTTCCAAGTTCCCCTTGCCACGCCGTAGCCTTGCGAAGGCGGGTCGCTTTCGTTCACGCGAACGAGTTCACCATTCTCCAATTGCACATCCCATTCGGCGCGTGCCCAGGATTTTTCGTCCCACCAATTTCCGGAAAGAAAATACGGGCCGCGTTGCTCGATGATTTTTCCAGAAATTTCCGCACTGCGAACATGTGCGAGGGTATCTTCATCCAACAAAAGTGATGCAGACACTGTGGGGCGAAATCTTCTCAACGCTGCTGTAGAGTGCGCTGTCCTCAGCGCATGGGAGTCCGAGCCGGACTTGGGGTTTTGTCCGCTGGGGACATCCTCCTTCGCCGAGGCTACGGCGGACGAGTCGGACGCTACAGCCCACGCGAACGGCTCCATGCGAAATGCATCCGGTCGATGCGTCTCTTCCAAAACTGGCGTGCCAAGGCGTTCGCTTCCAAGCAGGGCGACCAAACGCGCGAGCGTTTCTGATAATTGATGCGGATTGCTTAAAGCTATTTCAAATAATCGGAATTGCCGCGAAACGGGCCGGATGGGCTGTGCACTCAGCGCTACGGCAACGATCGGATGTTCGGATCGAAAATTCTCCAGATGCGTCTGAAGCATGCGAAAGAGAAGATCGACATCATTGGTTGGCTGCGGGATTTTGAAAACGCGCTCGTAACATTGCTTATTGGCGAGCGTGATTCGCAGCGTCAGTTCCTTTGCGACCAGATAAATTGTGCTCAAGCGCACTGCGAGTTGCTCCAAAAAGCGGCGGAGCATGAATAGGAGCGACTCGGCTGTTTCAATTTCATTTTCGAATTCGAAACTTTCCTCGAATGACTCGGGCGGCCGAACCAGCTTCAGCAAGCGTTGCGATTTCCCATTTGCGCGCTTCCACATGCCGATTGCTTCGGGACCGAGCCGGGCGGCAAGCTGTTCCTTATCGAGCGCGGCAAGCTGGCCCAGCGTGTGAATCCCCCATTTGTGGAGAACCGCTAAGATTTCCTGCACGTCCATCTGCCCTTCCATGCAGGCAATTTATAGCAGGTGGGGATATGTTCAAGTGAACATTTTGATAGCTTTCCAGTCCCGAAGCTTTCGGGATTCGGCATCCTGCCGAACCAAAGAAGTGTCCCGCATGATGCGGAACACAGCACGCAAGATGCGTGCGCTCCCAAATGTGATCGCAATTGCCCAGGCGTCGTGTCTCATACATGCCCCGACTTTCTTCAGATGATTTCTACCGGGCACTTTGGCAGCGCTTGCATGAAGGCCCGGCCGTACGGCCTCGTCACGATGCGATTGTCGAGAATGACGATGATGCCGCGGTCGCTTTTTGTTCGAATCAGTCGACCGACACCCTGGCGAAGTTTCAGGATCGCTTCCGGTAACGAGTACTCAGTGAACGGATCGCCGCCGCGCGTCTCGATGAATTCAAGTTTTGCCTCGATCAGAGGATGATCGGGCACGGCAAATGGAAGGCGCGTAATGATAACATTCGAAAGCGCTTTGCCCGGAACATCGACGCCGCCCCAAAAACTGTCCGTGCCGAAGAGGACGGCTCGCGGCGTTGATTTGAATTGCTCAAGGAGCTTACTGCGCGGCGCGCCTCCTCCCTGCATAAGAAGGTTCATCCTGTTCTCTACAAAAAATTTCTGCATCGCGCCTGCCACCTGCTGCATGTCGCGGTAGCTTGTGAAAAGAACGAACGCGCACCCGTCGGTCTTTTCCACAAAATGCGCGATCCAACGCTCCAGTTCTTTCTGATAAGGGGCGTCGCGCGGATCGGGCATTTTCTGGACGACGAACATCTTCATTTGCCGCTGAAAATTGAATGGACTGCCGAGCAGGACAGGCTCTGCTTCATCCGCGCCGATACGCTCACGAAAATAGGCGAGATCCGGCCGGCCCACGGCCAGAGTGGCGCTGGTCATGACGCAACAGCAGTTCTCGCGAAAGAGCATCCGCCGTAGCACCGGCGCAAGATCGACAGGCGCGGCATTGAGAGCGAGAAACCGCTCGGTTTTGCCGGTGCGCTCGACCCAGTAAACGTGCTCCGGCGCGCTTTGCTCGAGAAAAATTGCAATGCCGTCGCGAGCGTCGCGGATGCGCCGGCCGTATTCCTGGAGCTCTGCTTTCAAGATTTCATCGTCGGCGCGTTTCACCGCTTCGGCGATCCGCGCCTGAAGCGCGGTCAACCTTCCGGTGATCGTGTCCGGAACAAAATCGACATCGCGCACACGAAACTCGCGGCCTTTGCGAAAATCTGATTTCGCCTCAACCGCCGCAAAAAATTTATCAACGTTCTCGATCAATTCCGCCGCGAGTCGGACGCCGTTCGCGTCGCGCATTACAGTGAACAGTCCTTTGCGCGTGCGCGCGTTGTAGAGTCTCTGGATTGTCGATCGCAGTCCGTATTGCGAAACGCCGATACCGATCTGCTTGGATGCGAGCTGCTCGACCGTGTGCGCTTCATCGAAGATGATGAAGTCATTTGGAAAAAGAAACCCTCTCTCGCGTTCTTGCTGTGTATCAGGCGAGCCGAGCAAGATGAAAAGCAACGTGTGATTGAGCACGATCACGTCTGCAGCAAGCAAGCGTTTGCGCGCCTGCTGATAAAAGCAGCGCGGATTTTGTCCGCAGGTTTTCTGGGTGCAGATGTGCGCTTCGCTGCAAACTTGCATCCAAACTTTTGGATCGGGTTCCACTGATAAATCGCTGAGCGATCCGTCACGCGTCGTGCTCGCCCATTCGGCAAGTCGCTGCAATTCGCTCGCCTCGGGCCCGGTAAAAAGTTCCTTCGCGCTTTGCAACGCGCGCTCGAGCCGGCGCGGACAAAGATAATTTTGCCGGCCTTTCATCAACGCTGCTTCAAACTCGACAGGCAGCACTTTTTTCAAAATTGGAATGTCTTTATGCAGCAATTGTTCCTGAAGATTAATCGTGTGCGTGGAAACGATTGCCTTTTTGTGGTGCTCGAGCGCGAACAGGATTGCCGGTGCGAGATAAGCCAGCGATTTGCCTACGCCTGTTCCCGCTTCGATGACCAGATGGCGTTCTTCTTCCAACGCCTTTGCCACGGCCGCCGCCATTTCCTGTTGCTGGGGTCGGAACTCAAAGTTCCTGGCTTTAGACAAAGGCCCGCTTTTAGAAAAAAAAGCGTGGACTCGCTCCACAAATTCGCTGCTTACGACATCTTTCAGCGCAATCATGACAGCCAAGCACGAATGACGAAGCACGAATGACGAATGACGAAAGAAGCACAAAGCCCGAATGACAAAAAAGGGAGATCGCAATCGTTCGGTATTTGATCATTCGTCATTCTTTCGAGCTTCGTCATTAGGATTTCGTCATTCTTTCCCTGAACCAGATGCGAACTGGCTGTGACTACGCTAATATCGATCCGGCCGGCAACCAGCCCAAATCAGAATGAGACTTCTTGATCGATACGTCATTGGGAATTTCTTGCAGGTTTACTTTTACTGCATCGCCGGATTCATTTCCATCTGGCTCATTTTCGACGTCAGCGATAATATCTCGAGTTTCATTGACAATCATATCGGGCTGGCCCTCGTCGCTCGCTATTACGGCACGCAGATCCCGCAGGTATTCATCATTTTGCTGCCGGTATCACTGCTGCTGTCGCTGCTTTTCGCTCTCGGCCGAATGTCGCGTGCCAACGAGATCGTTTCGATGCTCACGGCAGGCATAAGTCTTCCGCGTCTTCTGCTGCCATTGATCGGCATGGGCCTGCTCACGGTTGCGGCAAGCATGGCGCTCAACTATTCGCTGGCACCGCACGCGGAACTGGCGCGGAAAACATTCATTTCCGAAGCGCAGTCTCGTCCCGGTCGCACCATCCAGGGACAAATTTTTCGTAACCGGACGGACCTGCGCACGTGGTTCGTTCAGAATTTTCTTCAGCGTAGCAATACGTTCAATAACGTTCAAGTGCTTCAACAGGACACCAACGACAACATCGTGACAAATTATGTTGCAGCTCGCGCTGTTTACCGCCCGGAAACCAAAACCTGGGAGTTGGAGAATGCCAGAGTCGTCCATTACGACCAGTCTGGGAACATCGTCGATGAGCAGTTTTTTCCTTCGTTGAAGATTGAGCACTGGAGTGAGACGCCGTTCCGGCTAGGCAGCGCAAATGAACGAGCAGAATTTCTGAGCCTGCCGGAACTCCACGAGTATTTGCACTTTAATGCGGATTTTCCCGCTACACTGCTCGCGCCATTTCGCACTCATCTGCAGTACCGCCTCGCCTTGCCGTGGACCTGTTTCGTCGTTGTTTGCATTGCGGCCCCGCTGGGAATCGGCTACTCGCGCCGCGGCGTTTTATCGAGTGTCGCGGCTGCAGTTTTTCTTGTTTTTTCGATGAACTTTCTTGTGCACCTTTTTCTTGCACTTGGCGAAGGCTATCGCGTTCCCGCATGGATTGCCGCCTGGACACCAAACATTCTTTTCATGGCCATTGGTCTCTACTTGTTATATCTGCGCGCTGCCAATCGCGAACCGCCTAGCTTTCGTCTTTTCACTGCGCGACGTATAGTTGCGCAATGAACCCTCTCCCAAATGAATGGGCGATTAAGCATCGGGCGGATTTCTGCGCCGTGACGCAACGGCCCTTTGTTCCAGGCGAATATTTTTACACTCTGTTGTATCACGACTCCGATGGTTACCGCCGCGAGGATTTGAGCGAAGAAGCGTGGCAAGGTCGGAATGAAAACATCCGGCCGTTTTCATTTTGGAAATCGCGTTACGAGCCGTTGCCGCCAAAGCCAGCCGAACCCGTGCCCAAAGAAAATGCGGAGCAACTCTTCCGGCGTTTGATGGGATCGAACAATCCCCCGGCAAACGCCTGCTACGTCCTCGCCGCAATGCTCGAGCGGAAACGCCTCTTAAAGCAAGTCAAGACAGAGTCACGCGGCGCAACGCGCGTCCTCATCTATGAACAGGGCACCACGGGCGACGTGTTCGTCGTGCCGGATCCGCAATTGCGCCTCGACGAACTGGAGACCGTGCAAAACGAAGTCGCCCAATTGCTTCGCGGAGCGGCAAAACCTGATAAGATTCAAACGTAACCTGCTGATGACTACAGAAACACCCGCGACTAATTACAAGATTGGCAATGAGCGCCTGATCAGCGTTACCGAAGAAGCGGCGCGTAAATTAGCGTCGCTCCTTAAAGAAAAAGGCCAACCAGACGGTGCGTTGCGCCTCAAGGTGGTCGGCGGCGGCTGCTCGGGTCTGCAATACGTCATGGATTTGGTCGATGGACCCAAGGAGCGGGACATTCTTGTCCCAACGCAAAACGTGCGTCTCGTTGTTGATCCAAAGAGCGCTCTCTTCGTCAGTGGTTCAGTCCTCGATTATAGCGAGGACCTGCAAAAGGGGGGCTTCAAGGTCACAAATCCCAACGCCGTCGCTCATTGCTCCTGCGGCGAGAGTTTTGCGGTTTGATTCGCCTCGGGGCTCGCTGTCATTCTGAGCGAAGCGAAGAATCTCTGGTTATCTGACCGGTGTCGTGGAAGCGACGAACCCGAGATGTTAGAGATGTTTCGCTTCGTTCAACATGACAGATGCGGCGCCGTAAAACGTTGCATGAGTCAGGAAGCGCCGGCTGAACTACACCTTCATGACCTCGGCTTCTTTGTGCTTGAGATGGTCCTCGATCGATTTGACGAAGCGATCAGTGAGCTTTTGCACTTCATCCTCCACATCGCGCAAGCCGTCCTCGGACAATTCGCCGGCGGCCTTGAGTTTCTTCGCTTCGTCTAGGGCGGTGCGCCGGTTTGAGCGGACACGCACACGGGCTTCCTCGGCCATTTTACCCAGGGAACGGGCCAGCTCTTTGCGCCGCTCTTCTGACAACTCCGGGATTGGCAGCCGAATGATCTTGCCGTCAACCGCGGGCGTAATACCGATCTTCGATTCCTTCAGCGCTCTCTCGATGTCCGGCACAGTGCCGGCATCGAATGGTTGGACAACAAGCAAACGCGACTCCGGCGTGGTGATCAACGCGAGTTGTTTTAGCTTCATGGTCGATCCGTAAGCGTGAACGTCCACGTTTTCTACAAGGCCAGGCGAAGCTTTGCCGGTGCGCACCGCAGCAAATTCGTGCACCATGTAATCGACGCTTTTCTCCATCGACATCTCGGCCTCCAGAAGGATGTCATCTCTGCTCATGTCGCCTGAATTTTTACGTCTGATGGGGGCTCGTCGCAAACGAGGGTGCCGACTTTGCGCCCGAGCACGGCGTCGCGAATGCTGCCGGGCTTGTACATGTCGAACACGACGATCGGGATCTTGTTGTCCATGCAAAGGCTGAACGCCGTCGAATCCATAATCTGCAAACGTTGTGCAAGGGCTTGGGAGAATGTGAGCCGGTCGAATCGCCGCGCGTCCGGGTATTTGTTCGGATCACGATCGTAGACGCCATCAACTTTGGTTGCTTTGAGGATTACATCAGCGCGAATTTCGCTCGCGCGCAGAGCTGCCGTTGTATCCGTGGAAAAATAGGGATTTCCAGTTCCCGCTGCGAAAATGACGATGCGGCCGAGCTCCAGATGGCGGATTGCGCGCCCGAGAATGAACGGTTCGGCCACGTTTCTCATATCGATGGCGGTCTGCACCCGTGTTTCGACACCCATGTGGTCGAGGGTGCTGCGTAGCGCGAGCGCGTTGATCACGGTAGCCAGCATTCCCATGTAATCCGCCGTGGTGCGGTCCATCCCGCGGTACGACGCAGAAAGACCGCGCCAGATATTTCCGCCGCCGATCACAATGGCCACCTGGACGTCGAGGTCGCGCACTTCTTTTATGCGCTCGGCAATCTCACGCACAACGGTAAGCGAAATATTGTCCCGCGCTCCGCGCTCCTGCATGGCTTCGCCGCTTAGCTTGAGCACGATGCGCTCGTACACTGGCGTCTCGGTTTCCATGGGCGACCTATCAAATAGAAGATGCCCGTGTTTGGAAAGCAAAATGCGTGAATGGGGAGCGCGGGCGCCTCGCCCGCTGTGTCGCGCGCCTCGCGGGACACCCTGTCACGGGCTTTTCGGCGAAGGCGCCGAAAAGAGCGGGCGGGGCGCCTGCGCTCCGCGGAGTTAACCTGCTCGCTGTAGGAGCGCAGCGTGGCCGCGTAGAAATTCCGCAGCGCTCATTTGCCGTCTTCCTTCCAGTTGGACACCGCGGAGGGAAAGAGCACCTTTGCCTGCGGCAATAACCAACTCCTTTTCGCCGCTCAAAATTTGCCCCGGCTTACCGCTGAGATCGACGACGGATGCGGAAAGTATTTTCAGGTTTCGACCGTCGATCGTCATGAACGCGCCCGGCCATGGATTGAAGGCGCGAATTTTTCTCTCGATCACTTCCGCTGGCTCTGCCCAGTCGATTCTGCCGTCTTCACGTTTCAGTTTCTGCGCGTAGGTAGCAAGCGAGTTGTCCTGCTGAATGCGTGGCGCACTTCCTGTTCCAAGCAATCCCAATGAATCAAGGAGCGCGTCAGGCGCCATTTCGGCGAGTCGGTCGTGCAACGATCTACCGGACTCATCTCGCCGAATGTCAATTGTGCGCTCTAAAAGGATGTCGCCGGTATCGAGTCCTTCATCCATGTACATCGCAGTGATTCCAGTCTGACTATCGCCTGCGGCGATGGCCGCCTGAATCGGCGCGGCCCCGCGCCACCGCGGCAGAAGGGATGCGTGCAGATTCAGGCAGGCAACCTTCGGAATTTCGAGAACGTCGCGCGGCAAGATTTGCCCGTAGGCCATGACCACAATCACATCCGGCAGGAGCGCACGGATCTCTTCAATTGCCTCGCGATCTTTAATTCGCGCGGGTTGCAAGATCGGTAGTGACAGGGGGCGACTGCCGGCCGCGCCGCCGATCAGCGCTTTTTTTATTGCCGAAGGTTCGACCAATTGAGCGCGACCAACCGGCTTGTCGGGTTGCGTCACGGCCGCTACAATTTCGTGTTCCGACCTCAACAAAGCTTGCAGCGTCGGCACGCCAATCTCGCCTGTGCCGATAAAAACAATGCGCATGCCGAATTACGGCGTCAGCTGGTGTCGCACAGTAGAGCGACGCGGCCGGCGCCGGGCCATCGATTGCGCGAGCATTTTCTCTCCAGCTGTGACCTCACGCCGGCCTACCGACGAGCCGCAGCCCGTGCAGAGGTAATCGAAAATTTCGCGGTCGGGGAGAACTAACAGCAGCCGCTCCCGGACCGGCATCGCGGTTTTACATTTCTCGCAGTAGAGACTGGAGGCAGTGAAATTTTCAAACTGCTGCTGGTTCATACACGCCGTCGTTCACGCTCTTTAAGATGTCGAGCAAAACTTTGGCGGGCGGCTGCGTTGCGTCAACCACTGTGACCAGTTCTTGCGAGTAATATGAAAGCACCGGCCTCGACTCCTTTTCGTAAATATCGAGACGTCGTTGGATCACCTGTTCGTTTGCGTCGTCGAGGCGGTTTTCCTTTAACGCGCGCTTCTTCAGCCGGTAAAACAGCGTCTCGCGATCGGGGCACGCGAGGTGAAACAGCTTCTTCACGTCAATCATGTCATCCATGATTTTGGCCTGTCCGAGATTTCGCGGAATCCCATCCAGCACCAGCGTGTCGATGTCGGGCTTGAACTTGTGCGCTTCGACGGCTGCATTGATTGCCTCCCGCCAAAGCTCCACTGTGATGTCATCCGGGACGAGCCGTCCCTTACTCGAGTATTCGAGGAATGCTTTGCCGACCTTTGTACGCGTGTCGATGGAGCGGAATACGTCACCACAGGCGCAATGATAAAGGCGTGGGATGGTGCCAAGTGTTTTGCCTTGGGTGCCTTTGCCGCTGCCCGGCGCGCCAAAAAGGATAAACGTGTTGTATCTCATCATCAGCGAACTCCGCTTATACTCTTCAAAAGGCGCCGGCTCGACAAGCCTTGTCATCTCAAGCGAAATCGAGGGATCCCGTCGCATTATCGACCTCGAGCCAACGGGATCTTTCGACCCCGAAGGCGTTCGGGGCTCAAGACGACGAAGAGACCACCAGCGGGTCGACGTTTACCCGCCGACCGCCCCGATCGAACCGCACGGTACCGTCAAGCAACGCAAAAATCGTGTAGTCACGGCCCAGGCCGACGTTTTTCCCTGGCGAAAACTTCGTGCCGCGCTGGCGCACTATGATATTGCCGGCGACGACCATTTCGCTGCCGAATTTTTTCACACCCAGCCGTTTGCTGACGCTGTCGCGCCCGTTCTTAACACTGCCTTGTCCTTTTTTGTGAGCCATTGGGGAAAGTTGATAATTGATCCGCCTTCGCCAAGCTACGGCGGACATGGAGTTTATGCTTGTTACGCGGTTACACTTTCTTATTCGTCAGCTTTCTTCGCTGCGCTTTTTTTCGCTCCTACACTGATGCTTTTAATTTTCACGCGCGTCAATTTGCGGCGATGCCCAACTGTCCGGTGATAACCTTTCCGCCGCTTGTACTTGAACGCGATAACCTTCCTGTCCCTCCGCTGTTCGAGAACTTCAGCCGTCACTTTTGCTCCAGAGACGAGCGGATTGCCGTGCGTCACATTTTTGCCATCGGCAAACATTAGCACATCACCGAAGGTCGCTGTCTTGCCGGGATCGACATCGAGAAGATCGACATCGATCGTGTCGCCTTCCGCGACACGAAATTGCCTGCCTCCAGTTTTGATAATTGCGTAAGCCATAAGCTCTCCGAGGGGAGAAAAGCCGCGCAAGATTCCACAACTGCGCTAGCTTGGCAAACGGAAAGCTTGCTTACTGTGACGTGCTGGAGTGTGCACTGCCCTCAGCGCATCCATTAAGAAGGTAACATCTGGTGGGGTGTCCGCTGAGACAGCGGACGCTATAGCACGCGCTTGTCAAAATCACGAGAACGTCTGCTACCCCGCTGCGTTGTCATTTGCACCGACGAGTTCTGAATACAGCGCTTCATACTGCTCGGCAGAGGCGTCCCAGGAAAAATTGCGCGCCATCGCTCGTTTCATCAACTTGGTCCAAAGGCGCCTGTCGCGGAACATTTGGCGCGCGCGTTTGATGGCGTCCCAGAAAGCCTCGCTCGAATAATCGTAGCAAAGAAATCCGTAACCTGCGTCGGCTGTCGGATCGTAATCCTCGATGATTTCCTGGATTCCACCTGTAACGCGAGCTACCGGGAGGGCGCCATACTTCAAGTTGTACATCGCGATCAAACCCGCGGACTCAAAGCGAGATGGAATCAGGCTGATGTCCGTGCCGGCCTGAATGAGATGCGCCAGTTTCTCGTCGTAATTTTTTTGGTAGGCAAACTTGGCCGGAAATTTCCTGGCTGCGACAGCGAGCGCGGTTTCATATGCGGGATCGCCTTCTCCGAGAATGATCAGGCGGACATCGTCCCAAAGAAGTCGATCGAGAAGCGGCACGAGAATCTCGAAGCCTTTCTCCTGAACAACCCGAGTCACCATTCCGAAGACCGGCCCGCGCGGCGCGGCCTCGAGCTTTACTTCTTTGAGGAGCGCCTCGCGGCAAATCTGTTTTCCCCGAAGGCGCCTCGGGTCGTATCGTGCGGGGATCAAACGATCCGATGCCGGATTCCAGCGTGTGTAATCGACGCCATCTAGAATAGCGCTAAGTCGATGTGCATTTTCGCGCAGCACACCATCCAGACCATGGCCCCCAGTCGGCGTCAGGATTTCGCGCCGGTAATGTTCGCTTACGGTTGTAAGCCTGTCGGCATAGAGGCTACCGCCTTTCAGAAAGTTCAATCGTCCAAGAAATTCGATTCCGCGCAGCGTGAAAAAGCGCTCCGGCAAATTTGTGAGCGCAAAATCGAGTCCCC
>QHNQ01000074.1 GCA_003218135.1 Verrucomicrobiota bacterium | reverse complement strand
CTGGAGCAAGTTTCTGTTTTTCATTCAACATCACCAGCTCCGCTGTGCTCCATGGCTGACCTGGCCGCCGCACGTAACCCCAGAATTTGTAATCGGGTTTGAAGTAACGCCGCCCAATGAAATAATCTCCGGCCGGCTCTGCCGCGATGTGTTGTACCATTTCGATTCTTGCCTGCTGAATTCCTTGCGGCACGGTTTCGCAACCGCCGAAGAACACCGTGCCCAGAGACAGGCTCCCTGCCAGCCCAAACTGAACCGCGCGCATCATTCCTTGAATGAACATTTTTTATCGCAGCTTTTACGCGAGACGCAATTGCAACTCTATCAGACAATCTGGAACTTGTTAATAAAGTGGAGAACTGCTTGCGCTTCGGCCGTCACTGATCACTAGTCACTGGTCTGATTTAAAACAAATGGTCCGATTCTTCAACGCTCTCGGCGCGCCGCTGCTGTCGTTCTCCCAATATCTGGGCGAGCTTGTCCTGCTCGCGGCCGAGACTTTCCGCTCCATCTTTACGCACAAGCTGCGGTGGAAATTATTCCTCAACCAGGTCGTCGAGATCGGTTTGCTCTCCCAGGTACTCGTCATTATCACGGGAGGTTTTACGGGCGCCGTTTTTTCCGCGCAGGCATTTTTTCAATTCAACAAACTGGGAATGGGATCGGCTGTTGGCGCGGTGGTTTCGGTATCGCTGTGTCGAGAGCTGGCGCCGGTTTTGACGGCGCTAATGGTTGCCGGACGCGTCGGGGCAGCGATGTCGGCTGAGATCGGCACAATGAAGGTGACCGAGCAAATCGATGCACTTCGTGCGCTCGCAGTTTATCCCATTGATTACCTGGTCGTGCCGCGAACACTCGCCATGATGCTCTCGATGCCGTTGCTGGTTGCCGAATGCATCGCGTTCGGGATCCTGGCTGGATATTTTGTTGCGGTTTATTTGCTCGACGTCAATGGCCCTTACTACGTCGAAAACATGGTCCGTTGGACGCGGCCGAAGGACATCACTATGGCTTTGACCAAGGCGTTCGTCTTCGCGCTGTTAATTGTGTTTATCAGTTGCCAAAAAGGTCTCACGGCACGCGAAGGCGCGGTGGGTGTCGGCCGCGCGACAACTGAAGCAGTCGTGAACGCTTCGCTGGCGGTTTTGATTGTTAATTTCTTCCTTACGATGGGGTTGAACATCATTTTCCCCGCCGGCCATCAGTGATGTTAATAGTTGAGTGTCGCGGGTTGAGAGTTGAGAGTTGGCCTCGCAATGATTGAAGCGCCACCTCTTGCAAGTGTGACAACTGAACCTCGGGTAACTGCGGGCAACGGGTCGCTAATGATCAGGGTGTGCTCGTTGAAAAAAAAGATCGGGCAACAGGAGATTTTGCGAGGCGTCGATCTTGAGGTTCGCACCGGTGAAACTCTCGTCCTTATAGGTCGCAGCGGCGGCGGGAAAAGCGTTTTGCTAAAGAATATCATCGGACTGATGGAGCCGGACTCCGGCGAAATCTGGATCCACGGCGAGAACATTATCGGCTTGAACGAGCGGCAACTGGGAGCCATACGCGAAAAGGTGGGGATTCTGTTCCAAGGCGCCGCGCTTTTTGATTCGATGACGGTGGAGGACAACATCGCATTTCCTCTGCGCGAAGCTGGTGAGCGCGATCCGAAAGTTTTGCGCTCGAGAGTCGAGGAGATGCTCGAGGTCACGGAAATGGAAGGGCAGGAGGACAAGATGCCGGAGAGTTTGAGCGGCGGGATGAAAAAGCGGGTTGGCCTCGCACGCGCCATCATTCGTCGCCCTTCATGCGTGCTGTACGATGAGCCGACCGCGGGCCTTGATCCCGTTGTCGCCGACAGCATCAATAAACTAATTCGTTGCCTTCAGCAGCGATTCGGAATTACCAGCGTTGTTGTTACTCATGACATGAAGAGCGCCTTCGATGTCGCCGACCGGGTCGCGTATTTGCATCAGGGCAGCGTTTATTTTCACGGGACTCCAGGTGAACTTCAGCAATCGACGGATCCGCTTATTCAAGATTTCCTTCTCGGTCGCTCTGAAACCTGGCGCGATTGACCTGGCTCCCCTCGAGGGGACTAGGTAAATCGCCCATACCTTGCGAATCCAGCCCGACAATGGACAATTACGGTCAATGAATCGCCACGAAAGAGGTTTGGAATTCAAGGTCGGCATCTTCGTCTTTATTGGATGCGCGGCCTTGGCCGGGTTGCTACTGAAGTTCGGCCGTCTTGGAGAGGGCGTTAAAACCTATTACCAGCTCACGGTTCGTTTCGCGGACGCGAGCGGGTTGCTTACAAACTCGGATGTTTTGCTCGCCGGCGCCAAGATCGGTCGCGTCGCAGGTGGCCCGCGTCTGGTTCGAGATGGACCGGGCGTGTACGTGCCGTTGCGAATCTTCGATTACGTTAAGATTCCTGTCGGCAGCAAATTCACAGTGGGCAGTTCCGGTTTGCTTGGCGACCGCTTTGTTACCGTGACGCCGCCGACCGGCACGCCAAGCGGATACATTCCGAAGGACGCATTTGTCGATGGCGCGCGCGAGACTGGTTTCGATGATCTCACCCGGCAGGGCAACGAGCTCGTCGGTGATGTCCGCACGACCGTGAAAAAGCTGAATGAGGAAACGCTTTCAGCGCAGAACATGGAAAACTTGAAGGCGAGCTTGCAACATTTGAATCAGGCTACCACTGCGCTGGCAGAATCTTCGAAGAAACTGGATGGTGTAATCGAGCAGACGGATTCGACCATGGCCTCCGCAAAACAAGCTGCCGATGGCTTGCAGAACGCCATCGCCGACACGCGCAAGGTCTTGCGCAGCGCCATGCAGGGGAAGGGTCTGGTCGCAACGCTGTTGAATGATCAACAACTGGCGAGTGATCTGCACGCACTGATCACCAATCTGCGAGCCCACGGCGTCTTGTTTTACCGTGATAGCGCCGCAACGACTCAAACGAAGCCCCCCGAGCAAACCAAACGAGCTCGTCAAAGCCCCAGCCGCTGATTTTCGTTTCATTGGTGGAGTGGGCGGACAAGATAATCACGGAATAGCCGTCAATCATCACAGCGCCCCGAGCAGACGCGAGCGCACATCTTCTTCGGTCATGCCGTCGATGCGAATCACTTTATCGCGCGACCTCTGACCGTGTTCCAGAATGATTGCGCGCTGAGAGATATTCAATTGGTCGGCCAGAAAACAATGCAGAGCTGCGTTAGCTTTCCCCTCTACAGCCTGTGCGCGCAATTTGATCTTAATCGCGCCTCCATGCTCGCCGACGACTTTGTTGATCTTGGCGTTTGGAACAACGTGAACGCGGAGCCTCGCCATCGATTTCAATTATAGCGGAGATCGTCTATTCATCGCAGTTCTGCTCGACAAATTTACAAACGTTGCCAGAAAGTCGAAGCCATGAAACTTCGGTACCTCTATCTTGTGTTGGCGTTGATCGGCCTGATTTTACCATATTCGCAATTCCTGCCGTGGATCATGGAGCACCACGCGATGAACATCCCGCTCTTCATTCATGACCTGTTCGCCAACCAGATCAGCGCATTCTTCGCCATGGATGTCATCGTTTCTGCAATCGTCCTGATTGTTTTTATCCTGGACGAGAGCCGATGCCTGGGGATGCGAACCCTGTGGCTGCCCGTGATAGCCACTTTACTGGTCGGCGTTTCGCTTGGGCTTCCGTTGTTTCTCTATTTACGGCAGATCCAACTTGACCAGAGTCGAATTTAAACCAAACGAGTGACTGTCCGAGTCTGCCTGCTAACGGAGGCCAATGGCTTTCCGAACACGTTCCATTACTCGGTCCGCAATCTCATTCGCGCGTTTTGCGCCGCGCGCAAGGACCGCTGCGATGTACGATCTGTCGGCCAGGATTTCTTCGCGGCGTTGGCGCATCGGCGCGAAATATTCCCAGAGTTTTTCAAAGAGCTGTTTCTTAAAATCGCCGTAGCCCGTTCCACCTTTTAGAAATCTTTCGCGCATCTCAGCAATTTCGTTCTTGGGCGCGACCAGCGAGTAGAGTTTGAAAATTGTGGAACTCGCGGGGTCCTTTGGCGCGTCCACTGGCGTGGAATCGGTGACAATGCTCATAACGCGTTTTCGCATTTCCTTCTCGTCCCCGAAGATGTCGATGTTGTTGCCGTAGCTCTTGCTCATTTTCTGGCCATCGATGCCGGGCACGGTTTCGGTTTCGGGCTGAATACGCGGCTCGGGCAGCTTGAAAATCTGCCCGTAGGTTTCGTTCATTTTCACTGCCAGATCGCGCGTTATTTCGATGTGCTGTTTCTGGTCCTTGCCGACTGGCACGACATCGCTGTCGTAAATCAAAATGTCCGCGGCCATCAGGATGGGGTAGCTGAACAGTCCAACGTTCGCGCTCATACCGCGGGCGAGTTTGTCCTTGTACGAGGTCGCCCGCTCAAGCAATCCCATCGGCGCTAGTGTTGATAAAATCCAGGCGAGTTCCGTCACCTGCGGCACATCCGAATGCCGAAAGAGCGTCGCGCGCTCCGGATCGAGTCCGCACGCCAGAAAATCGAGTGCGACGCGACGGCTGTTTGCGCGCAACGTTTCCGGGTCGCGCAAACTCGTGAGCGCATGGTAATCGGCGACAAAATAAAGCGCTTCGCCCTCGGCTTGCAGCGCGACCGCAGGCCGCATCATGCCAAAATAATTGCCGATGTGTAGGGCACCGCTGGGCTGTATGCCGGAGAGAATGCGCATGATTTTTCTATTTGTCATCCTGAGCGAAGTCGAAGGATCTCATTTTGTACTCACCAATACTGCGCGGCATGGTTTCGGGAGATTCCTCGACTCCGCTCGGAATGACAAACGTTTGTTTCTTGCTCGCCATTTTTTGGCTAACCGCTAAATACAGCAAGCATGGCTGCACGCTCACGGCCCGTCTCCGTCGTCACCGGCGGTGCAGGCTTTCTCGGCTCGCATTTGGTGGATCGGCTTTTGGCGGAAGGCCATCGCGTCATTGCGATCGATAATTTAATCACCGGTACCACCGGGAACATTGGACATCTGGCTGGGGAAGAGAATTTCCGATTCATTAAACACAACGTTTCTAATTTCATTTTTTTGCCGAAAGAAAAACTCGATTACGTTTTTCATTTCGCGTCACCGGCCAGCCCGATTGATTATCTGGAGCTTCCAATTCCCACGCTCAAGGTGGGCGCACTCGGCACACATAACACGCTCGGCCTGGCGAAGGACAAAGAAGCCTCTTTCATTCTCGCCTCGACATCGGAGGTGTACGGAGATCCACTGGAGCACCCACAAAAAGAAGATTACTGGGGTAACGTAAACCCGATCGGGCCGCGCGGTGTGTACGATGAAGCTAAGCGATTCGCCGAGGCGATCACGATGGCGTATCACCGTTATCACAGGCTCGACACAAAAATTGTCCGCATCTTCAACACGTACGGGCCGCGAATGCGGTTGCGCGATGGGCGCGTCGTGCCGGCATTTATCGGGCAGGCCCTGAGTGGCGAGCCACTCACGGTCTTTGGCGACGGCTCGCAGACACGCTCATTCTGTTACGTGTCAGATTTGATTGATGGGATTTTCAAACTGGCCATGAGCAGTTTTCACGAGCCGGTGAACCTCGGTAATCCGCGAGAGATGACGATCAAGCAGTTCGCCGAGGAAATTATTCGGATCACCGGAACAAAATCGACAATCGAATACAAACCATTGCCGGTCGATGACCCGAAGGTCCGTCAGCCGGATATCTCCCGCGCGAAAGAGGTGCTCGGTTGGGAGCCGCGCGTCGGATTTGAGAAAGGAATCAAAGCGACGATCGATTATTTCCGCGACTCGTTGAAGTCTTAAAATGTTAAGGGTGTGAAGAAGGCTATCTAGCCTCGCGACAGCATGCTGCGGGTAGCTCGCGCGCTCTCCCGAAAAAATTTTACTGGCATTTGCGAGGATTTGGTTGTGAATTGCGGCATGATTAGGCGTGCGCTTGCCGTCGCCGTTGGGTTTATCGCTGTTTGCTTTCCCGTCACGGCGCAGCAAGCGAATCGGTCGGCAGCAGCAAAACCTCGAACGGGTACACATCAACAATTGCCTGCCAATCGGTCGCATCCGGGTTCCGAGCTGAGCCTTTATCAGCCGACGATTTTCAGCGCGAACGATAATTCACTTTTGTTTCGTAAAGGGCGAGTGCTCACGTGGTCGGACGGTGGCAGGCTGGCGAGCGAGAATGCGCTGGCGTCCACCGGCATGATTGCGCTCGACCTGTTTTCGAGCGCGTATTTACCGCCCCTCAACGCTTTCGGGCCCGTGCCAATGAACCGAGGAACCACTGCACCCAACTCGCGACCGGGGAATCTCGGTACCGACGCAAAAGATTCGCCTGAAATGATGACGTCGCCGCCGGATCGATTTTATTACGGCGGGGAAATAGGATTCATGTACGGCCACTGGAGCGGCAAAGGCAGTGGCGACATGATGGAGAGCTATATCACTGGCGGGGTGGGCAACGATCATTTCCAGATCACCGCCGGCGCGGCGTTTGAGGAATGGAATGGACACGCAGCGCGCTTCCACTCATTCGTCCCAAGATAAGTACCGCCGCATTTAAGGTGCGGCAGTGTCTTATCGCTTTGGTTTTGCACGTCCTTTCGAGGACTCATACCGTCTTGCATAATTCGTAAGTGGAAAAGTTGGATCATTGCCGCGCTGCGTAATTATGGCTCAATACTTCACGTCGCCGATCCACTAAAGAACAACTGCGGTCTTTTCGATTGAAATCGCCGATTCATTCTTCCTACTATCGCTGGTAATCGGACAGGAGGTTCCTGATTGACCCGCTGACCGAAGTCGCTTCAACGGATTGAAATCAATGTCGGTTCGAAATCTCACCGCGGATAAATTGTTGTGGGAAACGCTGGGACGTTGGAAACGTTCAAGCCCTGAACTGGATCGCATTCAATTCCTGAAGACTGTGCCGTTTTTTGACCGACTCTCGAATCGGCAGCTCAAGAGTGTCTCTGACATCATGTTTGAACGAAAATATGACGCCAACGAATCAATTTTTGAGGAGGGACAACCAGGAGCAGCTCTTTTCTTGATTCTGGATGGCAAAGTCGCAGTAGAAATTTTTCGCGAGACCAGTACCACGCGTCTGGCCGTTTTAGAAAAAGGCGCTTTTTTTGGTGAGATGGCTTTGCTCGATGATACGCCGCGTTCTGCCACGGCGAGGGCCTTGGAACGGACTCGGACGCTGGCGCTTTATCGGAACGACCTTCGCGGGTTGGTTCATCGGGACGCGAAGACTGCGTGCAGAATTTATCGCTCCCTTGCGGGAATGATCGCCGATCGGCTTCGTTTGACCAATGAATTGGTGCAGATGAAAACGCCGACCGACGATGTCGGATCAGGATGAGCAACGGTCAGGAGTTCGAAGAAATAGAGCAAGAGCGCAAAGCTCGGCGCAAGGTTTTCTATCTCACATTTGCGGCGCTGGTCTTGATTGTGGGAGGATTTTTGATCTGGAAGTTAAGCATTCTGATTCTTCCAATCATAGTTGGCGCGCTGTTGGCGTTTGTGTTCCGCCCGGTGAAAGAGCGTTTTAGGGTCCGATGGTTACCTCACCAGATTCAAGTGTTGTGTTCCTTCGCAGCTATCGGTCTGGTCTTGTTTTTCGCATTCAATACCCTTCGCAAACACATTCCTGACGAAGAGCAGAAGCTCGAATTCAAAGTCCGGCTGAAATACAAACTGAATGAAAAATACCGGCAGCTGGTAGCGAAGCCAGCGGAGGAAAAATCAAACGCCGTGGCGCCGTTAATCGAAAAAGAGCTCGGCCCGCTGATGGATAAATTCAATCAGTCGCTCGAACTCAATCCGGAGGAACGCGATCTATTCCTGAAATATGCCGCGGGACACAACGGGAAACCTCCGATTCAGGGTAAATTCGTTGATTACTTTCGCGCGAACCAACGGATGAGAAAGTATGTGATACTCGAAAAGGCACCCACCGGTGCGGCCGAGCCCACGAGAACGGTTGCACCCGCTCCGGCTGAGCCTGGGGCTGCTACGGAGGGACCGAGCTTCGAGAACAAGTTGTCCGCATGGATGCTGGCTCCATTAATTTTTATCTTTCTCGGTTTCGATAACGGTCAAATTCGCCGCTTTTTCATTGGCCTTGTGCCCAACCGCTACTTTGAGTTGTCTCTGACAGTTGTCGATAGACTCGATGATGCAATCGGCAATTATCTCCGCGGTACGCTAATTGAGTGTTTTCTGGTGGGCGTAACTCTTGCATTGGGACTGATCCTGCTTGGGATCCCCGTTGGGGTGGCCGTGGCCATTGCTGTGGTTTCCGGACTTCTGAACGCGATTCCGTTTGTTGGCACGGCTATCGCTCTGGTAATCGGTCTTGGTTATGCGTTAGTCGCGGAAAACATAAGACCGTTGATTCCCGGTCTGAATCCGAATGATCTGGCGCTGTATGTGGTGATTCTGGTCGTAATCACACACGTGCTGGACGATGTTGTGTTTCAGCCTTTTGTCCTCGGCAGCGCAGTGAACGTTCATCCACTGGTGGTGGTTATCGCGATCATCAGCGGCTCTCTCATCATGGGTTTGTGGGGAATGTTATTTGCTATTCCCACCGTGGTAGTAATCAAGACAGCGGTCGCGACTTTCTTCGAGGAACTGAAGGATTATCGCATCATTTGATGGAGCTTGCCCAAATCGAGGGCGTCAGGCCATATCACCGCCGCGCAAATCGATTATCGATCCCGAGGCGGTTCGTGTGGTTTTGCGTGTTTGAGATTTGTGTATTGAAATTTGGCGGAAGAGGCAGCACGGCCTGCGTGTTTGTTCTTGATTCGCGATTTGTGAATTGCGATTTAGAGCTTTAGCCAATGCCA
>QHNQ01000214.1 GCA_003218135.1 Verrucomicrobiota bacterium | reverse complement strand
ACATGGGAAACTCTGAATTTGCGAATGGTTTTCTATTTTCGTCCGGCAATCAACGCATTTAGATTACTGCCGTGAGTTACGAGGTTTTCGCCAGAAAGTATCGACCCCAGACTTTCGATGATTTGGTTGGGCAAGCGCACGTATCGCGTACGCTGAAAAATGCGGTCGCGCAAAATCGGCTTGCCCACGCCTATCTCTTTGTCGGGCCGCGCGGTATAGGCAAAACATCGACTGCCCGGATTTTGGCCAAGTCGCTCAATTGCATTAAAGGCCCGACCATCACGCCGTGCGGAGAATGCGATAACTGCCGGGAGATAGCTGCCGGCAACAGTCTGGACGTCATCGAGATCGACGGAGCGAGCAACAACAGCGTAGAAGATGTGCGTCAACTGCGGGAGAACGTTCGTTATGCGCCGGCCAAGGGCCGTTATAAGATTTATTTGATCGACGAAGTGCACATGCTTTCGCCAGCAGCATTTAATGCGCTCCTGAAGACGTTGGAAGAGCCCCCCGGGCATGTGAAATTTATTTTCGCGACCACCGAGCCACAGAAAGTTCTGCCAACTATTCTGAGCCGCTGTCAGCGGTTCGATCTTCACCGTATCCCGGCGAATCTCATCGCGAAGCACCTGCAATTTATTGCCGAAAAAGAAAAGATCACGCTGGAGCCAGCGGCAGCACACGCGATCGCGCGCGGCGCGGAAGGCGGCCTGCGCGACGCCGAATCGATGCTCGATCAGCTGGTCGCGTTTTGCGGAGAAAAAATCAGTGAGAACGATGTGCTGAATGTTTTCGGATTCACGAGCGAACAAACGGTCGTCGATCTCACGAGGCGAATTTTGCGCGGTGAAACACCGGACGCGATCGATCTGTTGCATCAGCAAAGCGAAAGTGGAAAAGACATGATGCGGCTCATGTCAGACCTGATCGCGTATCTTCGCGATCTACTCGTGTTCAAAGCCAAACCGGACGCGCTGAAGGAAGATGTTGAACCCGACGTCCAAAAATCGCTTACCGCACACGCGGAGCTGATTACCACCGATCGTTTGCTCGATCTGATCGATCAGTTTGCAGCGGCAGAGGGGCGCATGAAATGGGCTCCAAACAAGAAGCTGCATTTCGAAGTCGCGATCATTAGGGCGATTCAAACTCTGGGACAGGCGACGCTGGATGAGGTCATCGAAAAACTGGGCGAGCTTCGCGATGGCGGCGAGACGAAAACTCAACCCGCGGGCGCTGACAGCGGCGAGAGCAAACCAATGGCGCAAACAGCCGGGATCACCGCCCCCGGCTACAGCAAGACGCGTGTTGAGGAAAAGAGCGTCACAGTCGAGGCTCAAAAAGTTTGGGAGCGCGTTCTTACGAAGATTCCAGCACAAAAGGGCTTCGTGCGAAACTCAGCTTCAGCAGCCCATGTCCTTGGAATTGAAGGGCGCAATTTAAAACTCGGTTTCGCGACGGCCGATAAGGCCATGATGGATATCTTGAGCACACAAGCGAATCGCAAGTTCGTTGAGACGCTGCTGCATGAAATCACCGGGAAGGATTGGACCTTGAAGCTGACCGTGAATGAAGAACTCGCTTCCAATAAAGCATTACCCCCGGAACATTCGCCTTCTCATGATTTCAAGGACGAACCATTAATCCAGGAGGCGATCGAACTATTTAACGCAAAAATACGATCTTAAATCACTCGGTTAAAACGTTCAAAAGTTACGAGAGTTACAACCGTTTTAACCTTGTAACCCTTTTAACCATTCACTCCGACGTCAGTCCCATGAACTTAAACAAATTGATGAAGCAAGCTCAGAAAATGCAGGAGCAAATGACTAAAACACAGGCTGAGCTTGAGAAGAAAACTGTCGAAGTCAACGCGGGTAGCGGGAAGGTAAAAGTTACGGCGAACGGCGCGGGCGATGTCATCGCAATCAAAATCGACAGGGAAGTAGTCGATCCGAATGACGTGGAATTTCTCGAAGAAATTATCCTCGGCGCAGTGAAACAAGCGATCGAGCAAGGTAAAGCACTTGCGCAATCAGAAATGAGCAGAATCACCGGCGGACTCGGCATACCGGGACTGGAATAACGGCGAAATCCCAATGCTGTAGAGTGCGGTGTGCCTGGGCAATGCCACCCCCGACCCGTTTAGGGTGTGGCAGAATCGATTTTTCCCATCACCGCCTTTGAACCGCAGATGCATCCGACGCGCCTGGAAATCTTCGCAGTTTGAGCAACTTGATACTTCCAGATAAGTCCCGCCCTCGCCAGATCCCGGCGACCACACTTCAATGTCATAGCTCTTGGCGGAAGCAAATCCCAGGTCGCCGGTGCAAAGCTCGACTACTCGATAATGCAAGCCGAGGAGTTGCAACACGCGTTCGGCGTCGGCCGTAAGCGACTCGAGCTCTTCGTACGATTTCTCAGGCGTTGTGATTTTCACCAGTTCTACTTTGTCGAATTGGTGCACCCGGACGATGCCACGCGTCTCGCGGCCCGCCGCACCGGCTTCTCGACGGAAACAGGGTGTATATGCCACGAACTTTTTCGGAAGCTCGTTAAGAGTGAGAATCTCATTGCGATCGAGATTCGTCAGCTGGACTTCAGCAGTTGGCGCGAGGAAAAGCTGGTTTTCTTCCAAACCATACATATCGGCTTCGAACTTCGGAAGCTGCGACGTGCCGATCATGCAATCGCGCCGGACTAAAAACGGCGGAGCAATTTCGGCGTAACCATGCTCGCGCGTATGCAGGTCGATCATGAAATTGATTAACGCGCGTTCGAGCTTCGCGCCTGCGCCGGTAAAACAAATAAAACCGCTTCCGGCCAGTTTTGTCGCCACCTCTTGATTAAAAAGATTTAGCCTTGTGCCAAGCGCGACGTGATCCGCCGGCTTCGTGAGCGGTGGTTTCTCACCCCAAGTGCGGATCACACGGTTCGCACTCGGATCCTTGCCGACTGGAACGCTCTCGTGCGGCAAATTCGCAATTTGAAGAATCAAATTGTTTAACGCTGTCTCGGCAGCCGCCGCTCGTGCATTGAGATCGGCAATTTGATCTCCTATTTCACGAACACGTTGCTCAAGCTCGGCTGTTCCCTCGCCGCTCGACCGTTTTCCGCCAATCTCTTTGCTCAGGCGATTGCGCTCGGATTGTGAACGTTGCAGTTCCGTCTCGATTCTGCGCCGCTCTGCATCTACTCGCAAAATTTCGTCGATCTTCGCTTCATCGCCGCCGCCGCGCGTGGCCAGCCGCGCACGGACAAAGTCCGACTTCTCGCGAATCAGACGAATGTCGAGCATGGCGCGATTGTAGAGGTCGCCGTCGCCGACGGCAAATGAACTGTAGGGCGTCTGTGCCAGACGCCGTCACCCCGCGCTCGGTTTCACAGAAGCGCCCTACAATTAAACCGCGCGTGACATTGATAGGTTCACGCAGATATTTCGCGCGTGGAAAAGCTTGACCTGCTCGCCGTCGCGCTCGGTCTCGCCGCGCTGGCCGGCATCAATCTTTATCTGACAGTTTTTGTCACCGGACTCGCAATCCATTTTCACTGGATCACTCTCGCGCCACAGTATCAATCGCTCGAAGTCCTCGCGAACCCGTGGATAATCACCGTCGCCGGTGTTCTCTATTTCCTCGAGTTTTTTGCTGATAAAATTCCATGGGTGGATTCCATCTGGGACGCGGTGCACACTGTGATTCGCCCGATCGGCGGCGTTCTGCTCGCGATTCAAGTGCTCGGTCATCCGAGTCCTGCGTTTACAGTAATCGTTGCGCTTCTCGCCGGTGGCACGAGCCTCATCGCACACACTGCAAAGGCAGCTACACGTCTGGCCAGCAACACCTCGCCGGAACCATTCTCAAACATCGGGCTAAGTCTTGGCGAAGACGCTGCCGTGCTTGGCGGGTTGGCCCTGATGCATTTCAATCCCCTGCTTGCCCTGATCATTCTCCTGATCGCCATCGGCGCGTTTTTCTATTTTGCACTAAGAATTTTACGAGCCACGAAAGTGAAGATTTGGCTGGCATGGAAAAAACTAAATGGACCAGCTGACCGCAGTTTGCCGGTGAAATTGCCCGATACATTGCCGGCGAGGCTCGCAACGGTTTTTGGAACTGAAAACGTTTTGGGCGCAACCGTCGCCTGGGCTGCGCCATGCATCAGCGGACGTGGTCGACGCATTCCAGCTAATCTTTTCGGCGCGCTCGTCGGGACAAACGAAGAGCCGTGCAAACTGATTTTCGTGGCGCACAAGGGTCGGCACCCGTACGTGCGCACGATCGATCTGGAGGGCGCAGTGGTGAGTCATGAACCCGGTTTTCTTTCCGAGAACCTGGTTATCTCTCCAGCCGCGGCGAAGGGTCCAAAATACTCATTCATCTTCCCGCGATCCGATGCAGCGTTAGTTGAGCGGATTGTCAGTAACCTGCGCGAGCCAGCGTTGCAGGAACAAGAACAAGGAGCGGCGGTCTCCAGTCCGCCGAGCTGATCCAGATAGCGAATCGCGCGGCGCTGTGGACTGTGGCGACATGTCGCCACTTCTAAGGTTCGCCACGGCGAATCGTCCAGCGGCGGACGCGGAGATGTCCGCGCACTCCAAAGCCGAACGTGACATTTGCACCGCGTCTTTTCATAATCCGCGCGTGAGCACGCTGGCAGAGCGCTATGCCGAAATGCGCGAGACGACT
>QHNQ01000073.1 GCA_003218135.1 Verrucomicrobiota bacterium | reverse complement strand
ACACGGGCACATCGATCACGTCCAGGACGTTGCCAGGATCAAGCGCCAGTTTGGTTGTCCACTTGGTTGCCATCCGCTGACCGCGCCGATGATTTCCGATCGCGAATTTTTTCGCAACTTCGGTTTCGAACTCGAAATCGAACCGGCCGAACCTGATTTCCTCATTGAAGAAACACCACGCCGAAATTTTCTCGGAGCGGATTTTCAAGTTCTGGAAGTTCCCGGCCATTGTCCAGGCAGTCTCTGTTTCTTTTCGTGCACCGACAAATTGCTGATTGGCGGCGACGTTCTTTTCGCCAGCAGCATCGGCCGTGGCGATTTGCCCGGCGGAGATATCGATCTGCTCATAGATGGGATCAGAAAAAAATTGTTTCCTCTTGGCGACGACGTGACCGTGCTGCCCGGTCACGGACCACCGACAAAGATCGGAACCGAGCGCAGTACCAACCCGTTTGTCGGGTAACTTCAGCCGTAGACTCGCCGCTGCTGATTCAACTTCAGCCCCGCTGCAGGGTTGTTAAATGCGTACTTAAGAGATTTTGCCTACGCGCCTCTGCGTATTGCTAAACAACGGGAATCCTTCGAGAATCCGGCACTTCATTGCCCCCAGAACAGCGCGTGGTCCCCCGACCACCAGAAGAATTAATAGCTAAAAAGTACCGCCCGCGAACTTATGGATCGCAGTGCCTTGTGTGACGAAAATGTCGGGCGATTCAAACAACACCGGCGTGACGAGCAAAAACGGGGAATCCCAGAATCCGGGGCCGGAGGGTTTAGCAGATTTTTTTATTTTTTTCGAAACTTCACGCCGAAAAATCCGAAGAAGGTAGTGATCTAAGGATTTGTACTTAGTGAAATAAAACTATTCAGCCAAACCCCCGGAAATCCAAAATATGAAAAGAAAAACAACAATCAGTCTAACAGTTGCAGCGTTACTGTCCCTCTCAGGAATGGTTTACGCCGCCAATCATGTGCTCTTTAGCTTCATCACGGGGACATTCAGCGCCGGGCCCATAGGCGTGGCCGGTTCAGCCGATACCCTGCTCGCGACCCAATATTGCGACCCGCAGATCCTATCGATCGACTGCATTACGGGGCTTACCTCGCCAATTGCGACGGTTCCGGGCTTCCCCTCTGGGCAGTGCTTGGAAAGATATATGGCTGTGGCTCCAGCCGTGTCTGCGAATGCCGGCTTCGCCCCGCGCGACATTTTCGTCACACAAGGCAATCAGATCTTTAAGTTCTCGCCACCCGCCGGTCCCCTCGTGCCGTTTGTGACCATCCCGGCCTGTGGCGACGATCACACCGGGATTACCTTCGACCACGTAGGCGGCGCACTTGCATTTGGGAACAAAATGATTTTATCGTGTGAAAACGGTACCATCTGGACCGTTGACGTGACGGGCGGGGTCGCAAACCCCCCCGCGCTCGTCGGGACCCTGCCCATCAACATCGAAAATGAAGGACCAGCTGTAGCACCGAGCACCTTCGGGCCCTTTGCCGGCCAGGTTCTGGTAACCAACGACAACGACGCCGTTAACGCAATCCGGAATGATGGCTTCGTTACTCTAAATGCCTTCGTTACCGGGGCGGGGACGGGTCCGGAAAGCGTCCAGGTCATCCCGAACCAACTGTGCCCCTTCTGCACGAACCAACCGAACGGGTACTACTTCCAGGCGGTAGAAGCCGGTAACTTTGGTTCGTTTCCGGGGCTGTATGCATATCCTACTGTGACCGACTTCTCATCTTTTGCTGGCGACATCCTTGTTCCGTGCGAGGGAAATTCACAGACCGTTCGAATACACTGGAATGGCAGCAGCTATGATATGTTTTTCTTCGATGTGATCCCCGGCGCCCTTTTGGAGGGCTCCGGTTTCATTGACTGCAACATTCCCTCGCCGACGCCGACGCCGACGGCGACGTTTACGCCCACGCCTAGCGCGACGTTCACGCCGACGGCTACAGCGACATTCACGCCGACGGCCACAGCTACGTTCACTCCGACAGCCACAGCTACGTTCACGCCGACAGCCACAGCGACATTTACGCCAACACCTACAGCTACAGCAACGGCAACGCCTACACCTACGCCTACACCGACTACGACTCCGAGTCGGGTCAGTCAGATCACGCCGACAGGAACGACTTGTACAGAGTTCAAGAATGGCACGGCCCAGACCCTGGCCAGCCTGCAGTACAGCCTCAAGAACGGGGTGATCAACCAAGTCAGCCCCGGTGTGTTCTTCTACTGGGTGAAGGTGACGGTGCCAGCCGGCAACAACAACTTTACGATCACCGAGACGATCACGACGGGCAATTTCAGCACCCCCTTTGCCTTGGCGAACGGGGGAAACAATGTGTTTGACTTCAACTGTAATGGTGTATCGAACACGATCACTCAAAACGCCACGACCGGCACGGTGACCGTATCGTTCAATGCACCGACTGCGGGCACTTACATCATCTCGCTCAAGTACGACTCGGGGAGCGTTAAAGGTGCCGCGGCTCCCAGCCCGGGAACAACGGTTCACTACGACTTCAACACGACGGGCGTGCCTGGTTCGACCAGTGGAATCGATCTCGTCCCGAAGCCCTAATCAACTCAGAACCTTAACAGCGCGCGCGCGGAAGGACGCGCGCGCGCTGAGCTCAAAAGTTCCAAGGCGCGCGTTTTCTCTTCCCTCGGCCGAGCGCCCGGGTGTCGCGACCTCTTCCTGTCGATGTTTCCGTGAAAAGCCGGTGGATGAATAACAAAGCCGCCTCCAAAATAGCAGTCACCTCTTCCTTACGTTCGTTTCCTTCTGTTCCTTATCTCTCGCGTCTGATCTGCTCGCCTGAGGCGAGACGGATTCGCCGCCGCGCGATCTGCTCATAAACGGGATCAGCAAAAAATTATTTCCCCTCGGCGACGACGTCACTGTCCTCCCCAGGCGCGCAGCGTGGGAACCTCGGACCGTGGGAACGCCCGCCACGCAGAAGCTATGCGGAGGCCGGCCGGAGCATCGCTGCGCGGCAACATTTCGCCGGTAAAAGATCGCGCGACAGTTTGCGCGGGCGGACAACCATGTCGGGTCATCGTGGTCGGAGACACCTGCGTAAGCGAGTCATTCTGCTGATAGAACCATTTCTGGAAGACCGTGACGGCATCCTCTGGATCAAAGAGCTCGCCAGGGAATACTCGCACACTCGGATTCTGATTGTGTCGCGGCAATCTGAACACGTTTATGCCGAGCGCGCATTACATGCAGGTGCGGCTGGTTACTGGATGAAAAACGGATCGCCCGAAGAACTGATGCACGCGGTCGAGACAGTCATGACGGGGGAAATTTATACGAGTCCATCGATTACTGCGTTGGCGATCGGGAGATTCGCTCATCGCGCGGATTTGCCCAAGGGACTCGATGCGCTAAGCAATCGCCAGCTGGCCGTCTTCTCGATGATTGCTGCGGGTCGCCGTCCGGGTGAGATCGCAAAGGAACTAGGCATCAGCCGCAAGACCGTCACTACCCACTTCGAGCACATCAAGCACAAGATGGGCTACGCGAACGCAGAAGAACTCAAGCATGGTGCGCGCGAATCGCTCGGATCAGGGGAAGTCCACGCGCGCGTCCCACACAACGGTGAGGTGGCGCCAAGCCGCGTACCTTAAGCGACGGCCAAAGTAGGCAGGCGTGTCAGCCGCGCAGGCATTGCCCGACAGTCGCGTCAGCGATTTGCCGATTCGAAAAATGAAGCCGTCTGCCCGATAGACGAGATTCTTGGGTTTCGCCACAATCCGCCTGCTTTAGACAACCCTAGGCTGCTTTACTTAAGAACTACAGCGTCAGCGAAACGGAGAATTCCAAAAATGAAAAAAATTCCCCTCAGAACAAAATCACTCTGACAATTGCAGGATTGTTAGCGCTCGCAGGAGTCTTAAACGCCGATCCAGCTTTGTTTGTTAATGTCCCCGTTGTCTTTGACCCCGGACAGAACGGCCCCATAGGCGTGGCCGCTACCAAGACTGATTTGATCGTGACCGAATACTGCACCCAAAACGTCGATACGATCGACTGCATGGGGAATGTCACCGTGTTGACGACGATTCCTACGGGCCCCGTTGGTCCTTGCTCGGAAAAATACGTGGCTATCGCTCCAGCTCAGTCCGCGAGTGCCACGCCGGCACCCTTCACACCGCGCGACATTTTTGTCACACAAGGCGATGAGGTCTATAAAGTTTCGCAGGCTGGCGCCACGCTGTTTGCGACGATCACAGGCTGTATAGGGGCCGGCACCCCCCATACCGGGATTACTTTCGATCATGTGGGCACATTTGGCTACAACATGATCCTGACATGTGAGACCGGCGGAGTCTGGAAGGCTGACGGGAACGGAACTGGGACGCTCATCGGGAACACGGGCAACCGATCTGAAGTACCAGCTGTAGTGCCGCTGGGCTTCGGACTCCATGGCGGCGAGATCTGGGCGGCCGCGGAGAACATGGATCAGGTCAACTCAATCGATAACATGGGCAACGTTACTCCTGTTTTGAGTTGGGTCGGTGCGGAAGCCGTCCACGTGATCCCGTCGACTTTGTGCGCCTTGTGCACGGGCGGCTCCTTCTTCCAGGGCGGTAATAAATAGCCAGGCGATCTACCAATCTCCGCTGGCCGACTTCATGGGGTTGGGTGGCGCCATTCTCGTTACGAGTGAACTCGGCTCAGGCACCGCTCTGGTGACGACGGATGGCACTGACTATTTTCTCGGTTTCTTCGATAACAGCATCACCAACGCCGTATATGAGGGCTCCGCTTGGGCTGACTGCGACGTTCCAGCAGCTAAGGGCTCGCCTACTCCGTCTCCGTCTCCGACAGCTACGGCTACTGCCACAGCTACTGCTACCGCTACAGCCACTGCTACTGCTACGCCAGCAGCTACTGCTACTGCTACGGCCACTGCTACTGCTACGGCCACTGCCACGGCTACGGCAACAGCCACGGCTACGCCAACGCCTGCGACCTGCGTTTTGACGCAGGGTTATTGGAAGAACCATCCCGAGGCTTGGTGCGTTCAAACCATACAGCTCGGATGCCAGGGGTATTCCAAGCAAGCAGCCATCGCTATCATGCAAAATGCCACCGCGGGCGATATGACCTACGCTCTGGCTCAGCAGTTGATTGCAGCCAAGCTCGACGTCAATTGCGCTGGCGGTGACTCCAGTTGCGTAGCTTCTGCTATTGCCAACGCCGACGCCTGGCTGTGCCAGCATCCCGTGGGAAGCTATGTTCAGGCAAAGAGCGCCGCTTGGGCGGATCTTACGCATGACTACAACGTGCTTTGCTCTTACTGCCAGGGACAGCTTTGCGCTCCACATTGTGGACCGTAACGGGAAGGCCCGAGACAATTCGCCCCCAGAGAAACAAGCGCCGGGAGGATAAATCGTCACGGCGCGTTCTCTTTCGGGTTGATGTGATCCACAGATTCTCTTCGTCCCGATTTACAGAAATTCAGAGCGGCCAGAGAGAAAATCTGCGTAGATCCGCGTAAAATCTGTGGATCCGTTGCCGGAGTCGAGGCGCGTCTCGCGATCAGACCTCTGCAAGAAAAGATACGAGTGGCTGGAGACTTTCGATGGTTGCCACAACTGCGCGCAGCGATGAGAGCGCATTGGGAATGTATTGCAGGAAATGTTTGTGGCCTTTGACGAGGCCGAGAAAGCCATAAGCGCCCAGCGCCTGCATGAGGCGTTGCATCGCGCAAAGGCGCAGCTTTAATTCGAAATCGCCGTTAATCGCAATTCCGTTTTCGAGCTGCCGGTGGCGATAATATGCGATCAACTCGTCACGTTCCGCGTCTGTGACGTCGACATATGGATCGTAAAGCAACGACGCCAGATCGTATTGGGCCAGGCCGGGACGCATTCCCTGGAAATCGATCAGGTGAGCCTGCCCGCTTCGAATGATGATGTTTTGCGATTGAAAATCGCGGTGAACCAGAACTCTTGGGAAAGTTGCAAGGTGTTTTGCGATTTCGCGTAAACCGGGAAGCGCTGCCAGCTCCTTGCGTTTTGATTCGCTGACGCTGAAATAGCGGCCGAGGCAATTGTCGAAAAAGTATTTCTGTTCCCACCGGTAAAGAGCGGCGTTAAACTCGGCCGGTAAATACTGCTTCATCTCTGCGCACACCGATTCGGGCAAACTGTGAAGCTTGATAATTTCGTCGAGCGCTGATTCGTAGAATGCGCGCCGGACGAGCCAACTCTCGTGCTGATAACTGTAGAGATCGCGCTCGCCCAAGTCTTCGATCCAAATGAGGCCTTCCGTCAGATCGTGAAAGTAAATCTCCGGCACACGTATGCCGTTCTTCGCTAGAAATTGCGCAATGTGGACGTAGTGCCGGTTCTCTTCGCGCTCCAGATTGTATTTAACCAGGATTAACATCTGATCCGCAGCGCAGTGGATCCGATAAAATTTCCGGTCGGAGCCACCTTTTTCGATTGGCCTGATTCTTATCTGACCGACATCCAAACGCGGAAAATGCACTCGCGTTTGTCGAAGAAGCAGCGCCGTTCTCATGGGTTGGATTTAGACGTCGATGTTGCGATGGATGCCGCTGGCCTTTTTTTTGGAGCGGACAATACAACCCTGAAGCTGGCTTTGGGAAGCAATTTCTGCGTCAGACCACAAAATTGTATCTTCGAGGATTGCGTTTGCGCCGACTCGACAATGCTCTCCGACAACTGAGCAGCCGCGCAATTCAGCGCTGGGATCGACAATCGCTGTTTTGGCTACGGCCTGCGGCCACTCGGACGCTTTCACGTACCCTGGTTTCCAGCCTTCTTGCGAGATAACACGATGAACTTCCAGATATTCCGAGCGCGAACCGATGTTGAACCAGTGCCCGTCATCAAGAACTACGCCGCCAATCTTTCCGCCTTGACTCATCCACTTAATGAGAATTGGGATGAACGAGACTTTCTGGCGGGGCGCTATCCTTGGAAAAATCTCAGGATTCCACACGGATACATTCGCATAATCAAAATTCTCATCTGGGTTGAATTCGTTTGAGATCGCGACAATCCGACCATTTCGCATAACAACGCCTGCACCCAGACCGGTATTTCGCCGCAGACCGAGCGTCACATGATTTTGGGCACGGAAATGGTTTTCGATAAGCGGCTCCAAATCGACATCACTTAAGATGTCACCGCTGTACGCGATGAATGGCTTGTTTCCGAGAAACGGCTCGACATTCTTGATGCCACCGCCCGTCTCAAGCAAATCCTGCTCATGAACCAGGGTGATCGACTTGCCTGAATAGCTGTTCTCCGAAAAAAAATCCTGAAATAGTTCGGGCAGCCTGTGGGTGTTGACGACGAATCTGCTCACTCCCGCGCCGATCAAATGGTCAAGCGCAAAAGTAATGAGCGGTTTTTGAAAAATCGGAATGAGCGGCTTTGCCAGCTCGTCAGTTAAAGGTCGCAACCGCTTGCCGAGACCTGCGGCCAGAACAAATGCCTGTGTGATTTCCTTCATGAGGAGAAAAGCGAGAGATTCCTCGACTCCGCTCGGAATGAGAACAACAACGGATAGAAGCTACGGCGCGGCGTGCGACTTCATTCGGAATGACAAGGGCCGTTTGGTGGTCAGTCTTACCTCAGGTAAAGCGTGCGCGTGCCAAAGTCGATGATGCCGTGGTGACGCCTCAACGTTTCTGCACCGAGCAGGCCGGCAACCGGTGGGGAACCCTGTAGTAACCCATCGTGAATTAATCCTTCGAGATCGATGACGCCCACTTCTTTACCTACAATGTCTACGGAACCGACCGATAGTTTGCGGATCCTGGCGACGCGCACACCGCGCTCTTTCAGATTCACCGCCGAGGAACTATATGGTGTTCCCCGGGTGGCGATTCGCATTCGCCGAACGAACGAACGGTGCAGCAACGTGGTGAACGAACCCGTATCGACCATCAGCCTGGCAGGTATTCCATTGACAGAACCATTGACATACAGATTGAAACCATCGCTGACTTGAATTGGAACAGCCCGCAACCCGCGCCGGTTGAACGCGGGAACGTTGCCTGCAACGTCGGGATCCATTTTTAGAATCAATAACTGGCGTTCGCAATCCAGCACCGCTTGTGTTGGGAAAAGAATATCCGCTCCAATGATCCCGTCGATTTCCTGTTCGTGGACCAATCGCGCAGCGCGGCTGGAATTAGCCAGATCAACAGTAACCACCGGTTCGTCGATCAACCTCAGGCCTCCGATCCGCAGCTCCCGTGCGATCGCTACGTTGTTGAACGCTCCGTTAATTTGAACGCGTGCCGGTAATTTTGATTCGGCTGTGGTTGGCTTCAGCCGAAAATAATCGCGACGATGCAAAGCAATTGCGCTTACTGGCGCACCGCTGTCGATTGTAAGCCACGCCGCCTTACCGTTGATAAACGCGCGCACGAGCAAATGATTTTGTCTCGAACGGACCAGCGGCAGCGCTTCAAACTGCGTGGTTTGTCGCGCATAAACGATCCGCGGCGCCCCAGTCAATCCGACAACAAGCGTGACAGCAGCACACCAAATCGACAGAAACTTGCGCACGGAGGCGAGGTGATTCGAGATCATTCGCGCGGCGGAGATTACACGGTTCCTTTTTATCAGTAAACATTTTTTGCGTTTCAAAGACCGCCACGCGAACCGAACGCGAGACCGGCAGTTTTTTTGCATTGCGTGACGCACTGGAGTGATGATTAACTCTCTCCGCCAATCCAATCGGCTCAAATGACAACTGCACTTACTGAAGCACCAGTAGCTGACCAAAAACTCGTCAGGGGACTGGGATTACTCGATTCAACGATGCTCGTAGCAGGCTCGATGATTGGCTCCGGCATTTTCATCGTTTCATCAATCATCGCGCGGCAGGTCGGTTCGCCCGGCTGGCTGCTGGTGGTTTGGATTGTCACCGGTTTACTCACGCTGACGGCGGCGCTGTCCTACGGTGAATTGGCCGCGATGATGCCAAAGGCCGGCGGCCAGTATGTCTATCTTCGCGAAGCCTTTTCGCCGCTATGG